>NZ_RZPQ01000915.1:0-2055 GCF_003999135.1 Mesorhizobium sp. M7A.F.Ca.CA.004.06.1.1
AGCTGGTCGACGGCCGCTATACGGACGGAAGGGTGGTGACCGCCAATCTCGGCGGCGACCTGACGATCAAGGGACCGCTGACCTCCGCACCGGTCATTGCCGGCACCGTCAATCTCGCCAAGACGGTGATCACCGTTCCGGACAAATTGCCGGGCTCGCTGGCAGCGCTCGACGTCAAGCACAAGAACGCGCCAGGTGCGGTCAAGGCACAGGACAAGGCGCTGCGGCCGCCGACGACCAGCGGCAAGGGCGGCGGTAGCGGCCTTGCACTCGATGTCACGGTCAACGCGCCGAACCAGATCTTCATCCAGGGCAGGGGCGTCGATGCCGAACTTGGCGGCTCGCTGAAGCTGACCGGCCCGGCCTCGTCGCCGCAAGCGGTCGGCACCTTCACCCTGCAGCGCGGACGGCTGTCGATCCTCGGCAAGCGGCTGACCTTCACCGAAGGCACGGTCGGATTTTCCGGCTCGCTGGTGCCCTATCTCAATTTGACGGCGACCACGACGACGACCGGCGCCACCGTCACCATCGTGGTGTCGGGCGAGGCGACCAATCCGAAGTTCACCTTCTCCTCGGTGCCGGCGCTGCCCGAGGACGAGGTGCTGGCGCAATTGATCTTCGGCCGCTCGATGTCGAATCTGTCGCCGCTGCAGATCGCCCAGTTGGCCGAGGCCGCCGGGCAACTGGCCGGCGTCGGCGGCTCGACGTCGCTGCTCGAAAACCTGCGCAGCGCCATTGGTGTCGACGACCTCGACGTCACCACCGACGACCAGGGCGGCACGGCGGTTTCGGCGGGCAAATACCTCAACGACCGCACCTATGTCACGATCCAGAAAGGCGACAAGCCGGGCTCGGGCAAGGCTACGATCGACCTCAATGTCGGGCGCGGCGTCAAGCTGCGCGGCGAGGCCAACGATGCCGGCGAAGCCAAGGGCGGCATCTTCTACGAGAAGGAATACTGATAGTTCGGCAGGACTTTTGGCCTCATGATGGATCGATTCTGGCGCTGTCCGGGCTGGAGTAAATGTCTCAGTTTAATCGACTACCGAGATTCCAGAAGAATCCGTCGGACAGTAGCAAATTTGCGCCAAGACTGTCGTTATCACGCGAACCGCTCCCCTTTCAAAGTTGCACATTCCCTAACATGTTCTCAATCCACGCCGTCTTTGACATCATGGCCTGGATGCGGAATGTTAAAAGGCGGAAAGCCAACAATGGGAGTTAAGTCATGACAATTTACAAGAGTAATGGCGATCGCGTTCCGGATCACATCCTGGCCATGGCCGAAGAAGCCAAGGCAGGCAAGGTGGACCGCCGCGAATTCCTGGCCATGGCCAGCGTCTTCGGCGCATCGACGGCAATGGCTTACGGCTTGCTCGGCCTCGCCGATCCGACGCCGGCGAAGGCCGAAGAGGTAAAGGGCAAGAAGGGCGGCACGCTGAAGATCGCCCAGTGGATCAAGGATCCCAAGGACCCGCGCAAGGCCGACTGGTCGGAAATCGCCAATGCCGAGCGCCAGGCGCTCGAGCCGCTGGTCAAGTACACGTCCGAATACACGTTCCGCCCCTATCTGCTGGAAAGCTGGGACGTCAACGACGATGCCACGCAGTACACGCTGCATGTGCGCAAGGGCGTCACCTGGTCGAATGGCGATGCCTTCACCGCCGCCGACGTCGTCTTCAACCTGAAGCGTTGGGCCGACAAGAAAGCCGAAGGCAATTCCATGCCCGGCCGTCTTGGCTCGCTGGTCAAGGACGACAAGCTCGACGAAAGCGCCGTGACCATGCCGGACGACCACACGGTCGTGCTGAAGCTCACCAAGCCGGACATCGCGCTGATTCCGAACATGTGCGACTATCCCGGCCTCATCGTCCACAAGACCTTCGATGAGAAGGGCGGCGACTTCAAGGCCTGCCCGATCGGCACCGGTCCGTTCGAACTCGTCTCCTACGATGTCGGTCAGAAGGTGGTCTACAAGCGCCGCACCGACGACAAGTGGTGGGACGGCGAAGTGTTCCTCGACGGCCTGGAATTCATCGACTACGGCACCGATCC
>NZ_RZPQ01000916.1:0-2049 GCF_003999135.1 Mesorhizobium sp. M7A.F.Ca.CA.004.06.1.1
CTGCTGCAGCGCCGGGCGCGCGAACTCGGCGTCAAGCTGATGTTCGAGACCGACATCGCCGATCCCAAACCTTACATGGAGACGCATGATCTGGTCGTCGCGGCCGACGGCCTCAACTCCAGGGCGCGCAACGCTTTCGTCGACATCTTCAAACCCGACATCGACACCCGCAAATGCAAGTTCGTCTGGCTCGGCACCAACCAGAAATTCGACGACGCCTTCACCTTCATCTTCGAGAAGACCGAGCATGGCTGGGTTTGGGCGCACGCCTACCAGTTCGACAGCGACACCGCGACGTTCATCGTCGAGTGCAGCGAACAGACCTGGACTGCTTTCGGCTTCAGCGCGATGTCGCAGCAGGAATCGATCGCTGTCTGTGAGCGGATCTTCGAAAAACATCTCGGCGGCCACGCGCTGATGACCAATGCCAACCATATCCGTGGTTCCGCCTGGATCAATTTCCCGCGCGTGCTGTGCGAGCGCTGGTCCTACAAGAATCTGGCGCTGATGGGCGATGCGGCGGCCTCAGCCCATTTCTCGATCGGCTCCGGCACCAAGCTGGCACTGGAAAGTGCCGTGGCGCTGGCCGAATATGTCGAAACCGAGCCGGACCTGGATGCCGCCTTCCGTAAATATGAGGATGCCCGCCGCACCGAGGTGCTGAAGCTGCAATCGGCGGCGCGCAATTCGCTGGAATGGTTCGAGGAGGTCGAGCGCTATCTCGGCCTCGATCCGGTGCAGTTCAACTATTCGCTTTTGACCCGCTCGCAGCGCATCAGCCATGAGAATTTGCGGCTGCGCGATGCCGAATGGCTGGGCGGTGCGGAGGAATGGTTCCAGCGCCAGGCGGGCGCCGGCGGCAACAGCCTGCGCCGCGCGCCGATGTTCGCGCCGTTCAAGCTGCGCGACATGAGGCTGCAGAACCGCGTCGTCGTTTCGCCGATGGCGCAGTACAAGGCCGTCGACGGCTGCCCGACCGACTGGCATTTCACCCACTACGCCGAGCGGGCCAAAGGGGGCGCCGGGCTCCTCTATATCGAGATGACCTGCGTCAGCCCGGAAGGTCGCATCACGCCCGGTTGTCCGGGATTCTATGCGCCCGAACATGAGGTGGCGTGGAAGCGGCTGGTCGATTTCGTCCACACCGAAACCGAAGCCAAGATCTGCGCCCAGATCGGCCATTCCGGCGCCAAAGGTTCGACCCGGCTTGGCTGGGAAGGCACCGACGTGCCGCTGGTCTCCGGCAACTGGCCGGTGATCGCCGCCTCGGCCGTGGCGTGGTCGCCGCAGAATCAGGTGCCGAAGGCGATGGATCGCGCCGACATGGACCGCGTGCGCGACGAATTCGTGGCTTCGGCCGAGATGGCCGATCGTTGCGGCTTCGACATGCTCGAGATCCACGCTGCGCATGGCTATCTCTTGTCGTCCTTCATCACGCCGGTCACCAACCGGCGCACGGATGAATATGGCGGTTCGCTTGACAATCGGATGCGCTATCCCCTCGAAATCTTCCGCGCGGTGCGCGCTGCCTGGCGGGCGGAGAAGCCGATCTCGATGCGCATTTCGGCCAATGACTGGGTGGGCATCGAGGGCGTCACACCGGCCGACGCGGTCGAGATCGCACGGCTGCTGCACGAGGCCGGCGTCGACATCTGCGACGTCTCGGCAGGCCAGACCTCGGCACTGGCCAAGCCTGTCTATGGCCGCATGTTCCAGACGCCGTTTTCCGACCGCATCCGCAACGAAGTCGGCATGGCGACGATGGCGGTCGGCAACATCTACGAGCCGGACCATGTCAATTCGATCCTGATGGCCGGCCGCGCCGATCTGGTGGCGCTGGCACGGCCGCATCTCGCCGATCCCTACTGGACACTGCACGCCGCCGTCACGCTCGGCGACCGTGGTGTCAAATGGCCGGATCCCTATCTGCCCGGGCGCGACCAGCTCTACCGTCTGGCCGAGCGCGACGCCGCAGCGGGGCTGAAAGTATGAACGCTTTTCGTCTGCCACGTCAGCGCTGTACCCCCGCCCCTCGCCCCTCCCCACAAG
>NZ_RZPQ01000917.1:0-2044 GCF_003999135.1 Mesorhizobium sp. M7A.F.Ca.CA.004.06.1.1
GTCGGAGACGGTGTAGACGGTGGCGCCGCGAATGCCCTTGACGCTGATCGTGTCGGCATGGATCGAAATAAGCAGGTCGGCCTCATGCTGACGGGCGATGCGCACGCGGTCATCAAGACGCAGGAATTCGTCTGTGTCGCGCGTCATGAACACATCATAATTGCCAACGGCTGCGAGTTTGTCGCGCAGCTCCGTGGCGAAGGCCAGCGTGACATTCTTCTCGATGGTGCCGTTCAGGCCCTCGGCACCGCCGTCGATGCCGCCATGGCCGGGATCGATGACGACGGTGAACCGATGACCCGGATTGGAAACCGGTCCGGTGCCGACCCGCCCTCCCTTGTCGGTCGAAACGGTCGATCCGGTGGTCAGCGCCTGATTGGCCAGCGCCACATCGAACTCGCGCTCGGATGCCGCCGACATGTCGATGGCAATGCGGTAGCCGGTTCCGTCCTCGTTCTTGAGCACGTCGAGCTTGTCGACGGCAAAGGGACCCTTGCCGGTGAGGATCAGCCGCGAAACGCCCTCGCTAAGCGCGCCCAGACGCACGCCCTTGACCAGGCCCCGCGCCTTCAAATCCTTGGCATCAACGGCGAATCTCGTATTCGCGAGATCGATGACAAGACGGTTGGGACCGCGCAGCAGGAACCATTTGATATCGGGTTCGCGATCGAAGTCCATGACGATGCGCATCTTGGTGGCATCGCCGGCCATCTTGTAACCTTTTGCCACGAGCGGAGCGTCGGCGGCATTGGCTTTTGAGGACAAGGCAGATGAGACCGCCAGCAGCAGCAAGAGGCAGAAAGCGGCCAGGATCCGGCCGCAGACACGACATCCCTTGTCTGTGAAGTCCGCCAATCCCATCTCTCTTCCAGTCGCTCCCGGTTTGGCGCCCGGCGCCGGTCGTTTCGTCGAAATGCCGGTTAGGCCGCGAACTCGATTAACGATTGGTATCCAGAGAAGGTTAACCAAGCCTTTTCATGCAAGGGCGGCAAGCTGGCTTACGCTACGGAACGGCTTTTTGCCGGCATCGGAAATCGGGGTTGCCTTCCACCCCGCCAAATCATAAAAGCGATGGTGGATCACTGCAATCCTGGAACCGCCCTCCTCCGCAGCTTCTTGCTACAGGGTCAGACGTAAAGGCGGCTCCTTTCGCTTCAGGCGAAAAGGGTTCAGGTGATCGCGACGAATTTCGCAGGCGTGCTCCCGTGGCGGGGGAATCGCCTGCGTGAGGAAAACGGCCGGGTTTGTTCCCGTGCCGGCTCTGTAGGAGCAAACAAGCTGGTCCGGTTCATCCGGGCTTTGGTTCAAAAGGTTCTGTTGGTGACGATGGCTTCAAGCGCAATCATGGAAAGGTCCGCATCAAACCGCGCCATTATGGCTGCGGGCGGCACCGCCATGGCGCTCAAGCGGCGGCTGACGGACGTTCAAATATCCGGCACCCACACTCCAGACACGCAGCAGCAGGCTTTGCCTCGCAAGCTGCGGCTGACGGCTGCCGGGGGGAAACGAAATAATGCCCAACAAAATGCTGATAGACGCCTCCCACCCGGAGGAAACACGCGTTGTCGTCATACGCGGTAACCGTATTGAAGAATTCGACTTTGAATCCCAGGACAAGAAGCAGCTCAAAGGAAACATCTACCTAGCCCGCGTAACGCGCGTAGAGCCCTCCCTTCAGGCAGCCTTTGTCGAATATGGCGGCAACCGTCACGGGTTTCTCGCCTTCAGTGAAATTCACCCCGACTATTACCAGATTCCGGTCGCCGATCGTCAGGCACTGCTGCGCGCGGAAGCGCAGGAGGCTGAGGACGAAGAGAACGAGGACGGCGACGGCGATGATCGCCAGAGCCGCGATCGCGGACGGCGCGGCCGCAGGCGCGGCGGCAAGCCCCGCGACCGGGGCGAGCACAAGCGTGATGCTGCCGATTCCAGCGAGGCAAGCGACACTGCCGACGAGGCGGAAGAGGGCGCCGACGCTGGTTTCGAGGAGATCTCGCACACGTCCGAGATCATCGAACATGCGGCCGATGCGTCCGAACATGCC
>NZ_RZPQ01000918.1:0-2040 GCF_003999135.1 Mesorhizobium sp. M7A.F.Ca.CA.004.06.1.1
GGGCGGCGGCAGGCTGGCCTTTTCGCCGAAGCGGTTTGCCGCGACGCTGGACGACCCGCTGGAGCCGGATCCCGCACGCGGCCGCTTCCTGCTGGCCTATCCGGCACGATCCGCCGATCTCGGCCGTTTTCCCGCCGCAGGCGGCGGTACGCTCGACCTGACGGAATACCGCATGGGCGACCTGCGCGAGGATTTCCTCACGCTGGTCGAGACAGATCATGGCGGACCGGGCTGGACCGCGCTGGCGCGCCAGGCCGAGGACGATCTGGTGCTGGTGCTGAAGAACCCTGCCGAGCTACCGATCACCATGCTGTGGCTCAGCAATGGCGGGCGCGACTACGCGCCCTGGAGCGGCCGCCACCTTGGCGTGCTCGGCATCGAGGATGGCCGCGCCGCCGTCGGCCATGCCGCCTCGATCGGCGACAACTGGCTGAGGCGCGAAGGGGTAGCGACCGCCTTTGCGCTGGACGAAAGCCAAAGCGTTTCCTTTCGCCATGTCATCGGCGCCATGCCGCTATCTGGCGGCGAGCCACCGCAGGAGCTCACGACGGCGGATGGCCGCATGCGGCTGACGGCCGGTGGCGCGGCGCGGGAGGTTCCCTTCGACAGCGATTTCCTGCGTATTGGGCAGCCTGTGGCTGCCTGAACGAACAGCACAGTTTACTTCTGTTCGTTCAGGGGTTCCCATCAATTGCCAAAGTTGGCGCCGCCCCTCACCTGCCTGCCGGCATCCTCTCCCCGTATAGTGACGGGGAGAGGGGTGCTCTCATCACCGATTTCGCCAACTACCAGCGTTACAGAGTAGGCGCCGAGATTGCGGCTGGCCCCTTCTCCCCGTCACTATACGGGGAGAAGTGCCCGGCAGGGCGATGAGGGGCGGCGCCAACTTTGGCAAAAGACCGCCTCCAATAGCTCAAATCCCGATTTGAAATTTCCGCCAACTGCCGACAAGATACAGCGGAAATTATCGTGCCGATCATCCAGGCAAGCGAGGCTCTCATGTCCGAAATCGCCCATCTCGCCGCCACCATCTTCAAACGCGCCGGCAAGGCAAAGCGCTTCATCGTCGCCATTGCCGGTCCACCAGGCTCCGGCAAGTCGACGCTGTCGGCAAGGCTGCATGAACTGCTGCCCGAAGGGGCGGCTGAGGTCGTGCCGATGGACGGCTTCCACTATGACGACGCAGTGCTCGAGCGGCGCGGCCTGCGCGCGCGCAAGGGCGCGCCGGAAACCTTCGACTTTGCCGGGTTTGAGGCCCTGCTGAAGCGTATCCGTGCCGGCGAACCCGACATCGCCATCCCGGTCTTCGACCGCAGCATGGAACTGTCACGCGCCGCTGCTTCGATCGTCGCCACGCAAACCAAGTTCATCCTGGTCGAGGGCAACTATCTGCTGCTCGACGAAGAGCCGTGGTCGCGGCTGGCGCCGCTGTTCGATTTCTCGATCTTCGTCGACGTGCCGCGCAACGAGCTCGAGCGCCGCCTGATGGAGCGCTGGCACGGACATGGCCGCTCCGATGAAGATGCGCGCGCCTGGATCGCGTCCAACGACCTGCCCAACATCGAACGCGTGCTCGCGCGGCGCCGGGCTGCCGATCTGGTGATCGGCCTTTCCGCTTGATTCGACGGATTGCGCAAGGGGAACCTTAAGACTTTCAGGGCGTTATCCCGACACGGCAATTGTGCCAAAAGAGGGATTCGGTCCAATGGCAACCAAGGCAAGAAAGCCCGCGCCCGCCAAGGGCAAGGCGACCCAATCCAAGGCCGGCGCCGGCCCGGCGATGACAGCCCGTTCGAAGGACGCCAAGCCGGCCTTCGGCAAGGCAGCGCCGAAGAAAGTGGTGCCGACCGCAGCGAAAGCCGCGCCGAAAGCCGCAAAGCCGAAGAAGCCCGCGAGTTCCAGCGACTCCCTGAGCGGCAGTGCGATGCGCACGGCCAAGGCGACGGCCAACGTCGCTGCCGGCGCGGTCATGGTCGCCGCCCGAGGTGCTGCGTCGCTCGCCGCTTCCGTCATGGGCAAAGGCGGTTCGAAGGCCAAAGC
>NZ_RZPQ01000919.1:0-2037 GCF_003999135.1 Mesorhizobium sp. M7A.F.Ca.CA.004.06.1.1
GTGCTGGCGATGTCGTCGGTGATCGTCGCCGCCGCGATCCTCACCGAAGCGGCGTTGTCGTTCCTCGGCCTGGGCGACCCCAACCGGGTCACCTGGGGCGGAATGATCGCCGAAGGCCGCGCTGTCCTGCGTACCGCGCCCTTCCTGTCGATTGTCCCGGGCATAGCGCTGGTGCTGACCGTGCTCGGCGTCTATCTCGCCGGCGAAGGCATTGTCGAGACGACAGCGGTCAGGAGAGACCTGTCGTGACCACGCTCGCTTCGATCCGCGACCTGACGGTGACCTACCGGCGTGACGGCAATGAGGTGGCAGCGCTGAGGAGTGTAGGCCTCGATATTGCCAATGGCGAACGCCTCGCCATCATCGGCGAAAGCGGTTCAGGCAAAAGCACGCTGGCACTGGCGATTGCCGGGCTGTTGCCTGCGTCCGCCAAGGTTGATGGGCGGATCGATTGGTTCTTACATCCGCCGTTGGGCGCCAAGGCGCCCCCCTCTGTCCTGCCGGACATCTCCCCCTCAAGGGGGGAGATTGGCAGTTCCCCCGCAGGCCCTCTTTCTGCATCTCTGGCGATGGGCGAAAGTGGAGACAAGGGCGTAATCTCCCCTCTTGAGGGGGAGATGTCCGGCAGGACAGAGGGGGGCCTCGTAAGGCGCAAAGTCCGAAAGTCTTCCCTCAAACAGAGCTACATCCCCCGCCTCGGCCGCGACATCGGCTTCGTCTTCCAGGACCCCTCCGCCAGCCTCGATCCTGTCATGACCATCGGCAAGCAAATCGCCGAAGTAGCGCGCACGCATCTCGGCCTCACCTGGTCCCAGTCCTATGCCAAGGCCAAAAGCCTGCTGGAGCGCGTCCGCCTGCCGGACCCGGACTCAGCCTTGCGCGCCTTCCCGCATCAGCTTTCCGGCGGCCAGAAGCAGCGTGTGGCGATCGCCGCAGCCATTGCGGCCGGTCCGAAATTGCTGATCGCCGACGAAGCGACCAGCGCGCTCGATACCATCGTACAGGCCGAGATCGTCGCCTTGATCCGACGCCTGGTGACCGAGGACGGCATGACGCTGCTGTTCATCAGCCATGACATCGCGCTGGCGGCCGATCTTGCCGACCGCATCGCCGTTTTCCGTCATGGCCAGTTGGTCGAGCTTGGCATGACGGCGCAGATTGTCGGCGCCCCGGCCCAGCCCTATACGCGTGCATTGCTCGACGCCCATATAGGCCTCGACACCAGGCCGTTGCTGGACCGAGCCGGGCTCCACGCATGAGCCTGCTGGCGGTGTCCAACCTGACCAAGCGCTACCGTCGCGGCGACAAGACTATCGCTGCCGTCGACGATGTCTCCTTTCACATCGACCCCGGTGAGACGCTGGCGTTGGCGGGACCTTCCGGCAGCGGCAAGTCGACGATCGCGCGGTTGGTGCTGCGATTGATCGAGCCGGACGCCGGGCGCATCGACTTCGAGGGCAGTGATTTCCTGGCCTTGAGCGGCGCCAAGCTGCGTGCACGCCGCGCACGCCTGCAAATGGTGTTCCAGGATCCATTGGCCGCCTTCAACCCGCGCGCCACGGTGGCGCGTGTGCTCGACGATCCCTTGCGCATCCATGGCATCGCCTCCCCCGCCGAGCGGCCGCGCCGCATCGCCGCCTTGCTGGAGCGCGTCGGGCTGACGGCTGATCTCGCCCCACGCGCCATCCACGAAATCTCCGGCGGCCAGCGGCAGCGCGTCGCCATTGCGCGCGCCATCGCCACAAAGCCGTCGCTGATCGTGCTCGACGAGGCGGTGTCGGCGCTCGACGTCTCCGTGCGCGGAGAGATCCTCGAGCTTTTGCTCGACCTGCAACGCCAGGAAAAGATCGCCTATCTCTTCATTTCACATGATCTCGGCGTCATCAGGTCGGTCGCCCACCGCGTCATCCTTCTCGATGCCGGGCGGATTGCCGAAAGTGGCGATGCCCAAACCGTCATCGACGCACCGCAATCGGCCATCGGCAAGGCGCTGGTGGCGGCAGCACCGAGATTGAACCGGACTCTGATGCGGCTGGC
>NZ_RZPQ01000091.1:0-12818 GCF_003999135.1 Mesorhizobium sp. M7A.F.Ca.CA.004.06.1.1
GCCCGGTTGCATCCCCGCCAGGCGCTTCTTGGCCTTGAGCACGGGCAAGGGGCAGTTCAGCCCCTTGAGGTCATGAATAGCGGCGCGATCATCCACGGGCGAAATCAACCGCCGAACATGCCGAGCAGCTTGTTCTTCAGCTTCGTCACGCGGCTCTCGTCGGCACTCGCCGCTTGCGTCTCAGCCATCGGTGCCGCTTCCGAAGGGGCCGCGATGGTCGCGGTGGCGACGGGGGCTTCCTTGGCGGCCTTTTCGGCCTCCTTTTCGGCCAGAGCCTGAGCCTTGGCGGCTTCCTTGGCTTGCTTGGCCGCCTCTATGGCAGCCAGCCTCTGCTCCTCGGCCTTCTGCTTGGCCGCCTTTTCGGCGTCGAGGGCCGCCATCTTGCGGCCGGCAGGCGAATCGATGCGGCCCATGCGCGCCGTCTCGGTGACCGAGCCGTCATTGTTGAGCGACGGCGGATCGATCGGCACGCGTTCGCCGCGTGCGCGGCGCTTGGACCAGTCGGAAACGATGCTGGCTTCCTTGATGCCGGCAATGGTCGGCTTGGGCGCCGGCACGCTGGCCTTGACCGCGCCGCTGAACGCAGCGTCGTAGGTGCTCATGTAGGAATTGTAGGCGCTCTTCAGCGAATCAGGTTGCGTGGTCGCCGGGCAGGCGCCGGCCGGATCGAATGTCTGACCGTCGGCGGCAACCTGGTTGAAGACATAACGCTTCTCGCAGACATCGACCTTCGGCGGCACCTTGGTGATCTCGAAATTGTCGTAGCCGACCTTCAGCATCTTCCAGAAGTCGTAATTCGGGTCGTTGCGGTAGCGCGCCATGTTGGCGGCGGTCATGCGGAACGGAAACGCCTGGATCTGGAACTCGGTCTGGCCGCCCTGGAAGGCGTCGCGGCCGAAGGCATAGATCTGCTCGATCTGCGCATCGGTCATCGAATAGCAGCCCGACGACGAGCAGGCGCCGTGCACCATCAAATTGGAGCCGGTACGGCCATTGGCGCGGTCATAGGCGTTGGGATAGCCGATGTTGAAGGACAAATGGTAGTTCGAGCGCGGATTCATCTGCGCCGGGCGCACCGTGTAGAAGCCTTCCGGCGCCTGGCGGTCGCCTTCGGTGTATTTCGGCCCGAGCTTGCCCGACCATTTGCAGATGTCGTAGCTCGCCACCATGTCGTAGCGGCCGTTGGTTTTGGCCTTCCAGATTTCGAGCTTGCCTTCTTCCTTGAAGATGCGGGCCATCACCGACGAGGTGCGGACCATGCCCTTGGCCTTCATGTCGGCAAGGATCTTGTCGGGCAGCGGCTTGTTGGCCTCCGGGGCAAAATCCTTCATCGACGAATTGTTGCAGCCGGCAACGCCGAGGGCGGCTATCAGGATTCCGGTGCGGGCAAGCTTGACAAACATGGCTACGGATATCGTCTTTTCTCTGGCGCCAGGACGCTTCCTGCCCCGGCTGCTACACTGCGCATCGACGGACCCTAAGCCCGTTAACCCTAATAAATTCCTTACCGCAAGTGCCGACGCATCCCCCTGCGGCAGTCTCATTGAGCCGAATGCAGCGGCATTTTTGTGGCAAAAATGCTCCGCCCCGCCACATTGTTGCGGCGAAGGCTGCCTGTGGTCAGAGACTGCGGCCCATGGCCAGGTATTTTTCGCGGCGCTGCTCGCGGAAATCGGTGTTGGCGCCGGCAAAATCCTTCATCGTCCTGGCGATGAGGTCTCCGGTCGCGGCGATCACCGTTTCGGCGCCGCGATGCGCACCGCCGAGCGGCTCGGGGATGATGGCGTCGATGATCTTTAATTCAAAAAGATCCTGCGCGGTGATCTTCATGTTGGTCGCCGCGTCCTTCGATCGCGTTGTGTCGCGCCACAGGATCGAGGCGGCCCCTTCCGGCGAAATCACCGAATAGATGGCGTGTTCGAGCATGTAGACGCGGTTGGCGGTGGCGATGGCAATGGCGCCGCCCGAACCGCCTTCGCCGATGACCACCGAGATCGACGGCACTTTCAGGCCGAGACAGGTCGAGGTTGAACGGGCGATAGCCTCCGCCTGGCCGCGCTCCTCGGCGTTGACACCGGGATAGGCGCCGGCCGTGTCGACCAGCGTCAGCAGCGGGATCTTGAAGCGGTCGGCCAGTTCCATCAGCCGTGCCGCCTTGCGGTAGCCCTCCGGGCGAACCGATCCGAAATTGTGTTTCAGGCGGCTGGCTGTGTCGGAACCTTTTTCCTGGCCGATGATGGCAATGGGTTCGCCGCGGAAACGGGCGAAACCGCCGACGATCGCCTGGTCCTCACCGAAATTGCGGTCGCCGGCCAGCGGCGTGAAATCGGTGAGCAGGCCCTTGATATAGTCGACGCAATGCGGCCTGTCGGGATGGCGAGCCACCTGCACCTTCTGCCACGGCGTCAGCGCCTTGTAGGCGTCGCGCAGCGCGTCGCGGGAGCGCTTCTCGAGACGGCTGATCTCGTCGCCGACATCGACCGCCTCGCCATTCTCGGCAAGCTTCTTCAGCTCGAGGATCTTGCCCTCGAGGTCCTGCACCGGCTTTTCGAAATCGAGGTAATTATACATGCGTGAGCGGACCGATACGTCGGAAGGCAGTGGCTGACGGAACCCTTGAATCCAAGGCTCCGGGCGGTGAAATGTCGTCCTCACATAGCGATATGAGGCCTAGTCGGCAAGCGGATGATGATCGTTGACCAGCCGCACCAGCCGCTCTTCCAGCACATGGGTGTAAATCTGTGTCGTCGATATGTCGGCATGGCCAAGCAATTGCTGCACGGCACGGAGATCGGCGCCGTTCTGCAGGAGATGGCTGGCGAAAGCATGGCGCAGCACGTGCGGCGAGATCTTCGCCGAGGCGATGCCGGCCCTTGCCGCCAGCCCCTTCAGGTCACGCGCAAAGACCTGACGCGAGAGATAGCCGCTGTCGGAGGCGGCCGGAAACAGGAACGGACTGTCGGCAAAGGCTGGCACCTTGGCGCGGGCGGCGAGCCAGGTCTTCATCGCCGCGCGTGCCTTGGCCGAGAGCGGCACCATGCGCTCCTTGTCGCCCTTGCCGCGCACCATGAAAAAACGGTCGTCGCGCTGCGCCACCGTCACCGGCAGACCGACCAGCTCGGAAACGCGCAGGCCGGTGGCGTAAAGCACCTCGACCAGCGCATGCAGGCGCAGTGACGCCAGACTGTCCCCATCGCCCGACGAGACATCGCCGGCCTCCAGCGCCGCTCGGTCGATCAGCCGGCCGGTGTCGGCCTCGCTCATCGTCTTGGGCAGCGGACGGCCCTTTTTCGGGCTGTCCAGCGTGCCGGTCGGGTCATCGCCGCGCAGGCCTTCGGCGTAGAGGAATTTGAAGAACTGGCGGATCGCCGACAGTTTGCGCGCCTGCGACGTGGCGGCAAAGCCGCGGGCGGCAATGTCGTCGAGATAGGCGCGGATATCGGCGGCGGCGGCACCAGCCAGCCCGCCATCGATCGCGCCAGAAGCGTCCTCGAGGTCGCGGCGGTAGGAGGAAAGCGTATTTTCGGCCGCGCCCCGCTCGGCGCTCATCATTTCGAGAAAGGCTTCGATGCGGGCGGCGCTGTTCATTCAACTTTTCTTCGGGTTCAGCTTTTCTTGGGGTTCAGCTTTTCCGGAGGGATGCGCACGCTCATTTCGCCCTTCTTTGGCTCGACGAACATCACCAGTGCGAACATCGCACCATAGGCAATGCCTGCCAGAATCGCTGTTACCACGACAAAGCGAAACAGTGTCGGCATCAGTTTTCGCCCGTCTTCTTGTTCTGCGTTTCCAAACCCTGTCCCCTTATGGGACGCCAATCCGGCCAATTCAAGGACGAAGCTGAGGCCTGTTAGCAACTTCTGATGCAGACCTTGCCGGTCCATATCGGGTTCAAGGCACTTGCCCTGCTTGACGCAAACGGGCTTTTCATGTCGATACGCCGGCAAAGAGGGCCTTCGAAACATCCGATGAACGCGTTGCCAGCAAATCCTCCAGACGAGACCTACGCCGCGTTGCTTGGCCGGCTGGGCAGCCGTTCCGTCGTCTTCGTCGGATTGATGGGTGCCGGCAAGACGGCGATCGGCCGCAAGGTGGCGACGATGCTGGCGCTGCCCTTCATCGACAGCGACCAGGAGATCGAAAGCGTCTCGCGCATGACCGTTCCGGAGCTGTTCGAGCGCTATGGCGAGACCGAATTCCGGGCGCTGGAGCAGCGCGTCATCCTGCGCGTGCTGGAAAACGGCCCGCAGGTGCTGTCGACCGGCGGCGGCGCCTTCATGAATGCGCAGACGCGCGAGGCGATTGCAGCGCAGGGCGTGTCGGTATGGCTGAAGGCCGAGCTCGATCTTCTGATGGACCGCGTCTCCAAGAAACAGAACCGGCCATTGTTGAAAAGTGCCGATCCGCGCGCCGTGCTGGAGCGGCTGATGGGCGAGCGCTATCCGGTCTACGCGACATCTGATGTCACCGTGCCGACCCGCGACGACCGCAAGGAAGTCATCGCGACCGAGGTGGTGGACGCGCTGTGCCGGCATTTCGGCATCGATGAGACGACGGCGACGGGCGAGGTGGAACAGTGAGCATCGAGGCACCCGTTGTCGTCGAAGTCGGCCTTGGCGACCGGACCTACGATATCCTGATAGGTTCGGGGTTGTTGGCCCGCGCGGGCGCCGAGATATCGGGCCGCCTGCCGGGTACACGCGCCGCGGTCGTCACCGACGCCAATGTCGCGGCAGCGCATCTCGCTGCCCTTCAGGCCAGCCTCGAAACGGACGGCATCCAGACCGCCGTGATCACGTTGCCGCCCGGCGAGAAGACCAAGAGTTTTGCTCATCTCGGAGAGGTGGTCGACGGTGTGCTGGCTGCGAAACTGGAACGCGGCGACATCGTCATCGCCTTCGGCGGCGGCGTTATCGGCGACCTTGCCGGCTTTGCCGCCGGCATCGTGCGGCGCGGGATGAATTTCGTGCAGATCCCGACCTCGCTGCTGGCGCAGGTCGATTCCTCGGTCGGCGGCAAGACCGGCATCAACAGCCCACGCGGCAAGAACCTCGTCGGCGTCTTCCATCAGCCGAAACTGGTGTTGGCCGACACCGGGGTGCTCGACACGCTGCCTATCCGCGAATTCCGCGCCGGCTATGCCGAACTCGCCAAATACGGGCTCATCGACCGGCCAGAATTTTTCACCTGGCTGGAAAAGAATTGGGTCCAGGTTTTCGCCGGCGGGCCGGAGAGGGCGCAGGCTATTGCCGAAGCCTGCCGCGCCAAGGCCGAAATGGTTGCGCGCGACGAATTCGAGACCGGCGACCGCGCGCTGCTCAATCTCGGCCACACATTCGGCCACGCGCTGGAAGCCGCCACCCGGTATGACGGAGCCCGCCTCGTCCATGGCGAAGGGGTCGCCATCGGCATGGCGCTGGCCTACCGGTTCTCGTCGCGGCTCAATCTGGCCAGCCCCGACGATGCCGCGCGCGTCGAGGCGCATCTGCGCGCCGTCGGCCTGCCCTGGCGGATAGCCGACATATCGGGCGATCTGCCTGACGCCGAGGCGCTGCTGGCCTTTATCACCCAGGACAAGAAGGTGTCGCGCGGCGCGCTGACCTTCATCCTGACGCGCGGCATCGGCCAGGCCTTCATCGCCAAGGACGTGCCGGCCTCGGAAGTGCTGTCGTTCCTCAGGGAGAATCACCCAAAGGAAAGCGACCGGAGATGAACGAGCCCGGCTGGATCGTCGTTGCCGTCCTTGCCATCCTCATCGTGCTGCTTGTTGCCGTGCGCACGCGCCTGCTTGCCATGTCCGGATACGAGCTTTCGCGCATCGAGCCGCAGCGTTCCAGCCAGGACGAATTGCGCGGCGCGGTCGACGATTTCCGCCGCGACGGCCAGGTGGTGCGCGAGGATCGCGACCGCGTCGGCGGCCTGTTCGATCTCGCCGAACTCGAAGTCTCCGACATCATGGTCCACCGCACCAACATGCGCTCGGTCAATGCCGACAATGCGCCGGAAGCGGTGGTGCGCGAGATCTTGCAAAGCCCGCACACCCGCATGCCGCTGTGGAAAGGCTCGCTCGACAACATCGTCGGCGTGCTGCATGCAAAGGATCTGCTGCGCGCCTTGAACGAAGTCGGCAACGACTTCTCCAGGATCGATGTGATGAAGATCGCCTCGAAACCATGGTTCGTGCCCGACACGACAACCTTGCAGGAACAGCTCAACGCCTTCCTTCGCCGCAAAGCGCATTTCGCCGTCGTCGTCGACGAATATGGCGAGGTCGAAGGACTGGTGACGCTGGAGGACATTATCGAGGAGATCGTCGGCGAGATCGCCGACGAGCATGATGTCGACATACAGGGCGTCAAGCAGGAGGCCGACGGCTCCGTGGTCGTCGACGGTACGGTGCCGATCCGTGACCTCAACCGGGCTCTCGACTGGAACCTGCCGGATGAGGAGGCCACCACCATTGCCGGCCTCGTCATCCACGAGACGCAATCGATCCCCGAGGAGAAGCAGGCTTTTACGTTCCACGGCAAGCGCTTCATCGTCATGAAACGCGACAAGAACCGGATCGCAAGGCTGAGGATCAGGCCAGCCGGCGACACCTGATACGCGCAGGGAGGCCGGGGCACGTCATCCGGCGATCTGGCTGGTCGAGCGTTCGTGGATCGTCGCGCCGGTCTCGGCATCCATGGCCGCCAGGCTGACTTCATAACCCCAAAGCCTGCGGATGTGACGAAGCGTGGCGTCGCGGCTGGCATCCTCGAGAAGGATGCCGTCATTGACCTTGTGCTGCAGGCGCAAATGGCGGTCGCCGAGCAGATCGACATCCACCACCTGAATGTCCGGTCGGTTTGCGCCGAGGTCATAGCTGTTGGCGAGCGTGGCGCGTATCTTGGCGTAGCCGCGCTCGTCGTGGATCGAGGCGACCAGGCAATGCGGTTGGTCGGCAGCGTCGCCAAGCACAAAAAACCGCCATTTCCGGATCAAGGCCGGACTGAGGTACTGGCGGATAAAGGATTCGTCTCGATGCTCGGCCCAGGCGTCAAGCAGGACCTCGCGCCAGTTGCCCTGGCCAGCGATGTCAGGGAACCAATCGCGGTCCTCGGCCGTGGGTTTGGTCGAAATGCGCTGAATGTCCTGCATCATGTCGAGGCCGAGAGCATAGGGGTTGATGCCTGAAAAACGCGGATCGTCGAACGCCGGCTGAAAGACCACGTTGGAATGATTGCGCAGGATTTCGAGCATGGCGCCTTCGCTGATCTGGCCGCGGTCGAACAGCATGTTCATCAGCGTATAGTGCACGAACGTGGCGCAGCCCTCGTTCATCACCTGTGTTTGCCGTTGCGGGTAAAAATATTGCGCGATGACCCGAACGATCCTGATGATCTCACGCTGCCAGGGCTCCAGGACCGGGCTGTTCTTTTCCAGGAAATAGAGCAGGTTTTCCTCAGGCAGGTTTAGCGATTTCTTCCGCTCCGGGTCCTGGCCCTTGTCGTTGGCCGCTTGCTGCGAAGGCGGCAGCGTACGCCACAAGTCGTTGTAGGAGCGCTCCTCGTATTCGAGACGCTCGCGAATTCCTTCGCGCTGCCGTTCCGAAGACAGCCTCGGCGGCCGGTGATAGCGAAACACGCCCTGATCCATCAGCGCGTGGGCGGAATCGAGCACAGCCTCGACGGCGGCGAGGCCGTGCCGCTCCTCGCAACGGACTATGTAGCCCTTGGCGAAGTCCAGGTAGCCGAGGATCGCACCTGCATCCGTCCATTGTTTGAACAATTGATTGTTCTTGAAGAAATGATTGTGCCCGAGCGCTGCATGGGCCGTCACCAAGGCCTGCAGGGCCATGGTGTTTTCCTCCATCAGATAGACGATGCAGGGATTGGAATTGATGACCAGTTCATAAGCAAGCCCTCGCCCGCCCTTGCGATAGAGCAGATCCTGGTGGAGGAAATGTTTGCCGAAAGACCAGTGACGGTACATCAATGGCATGCCAATGGACGAATAGGCGTCGAGCATCTGTTGCGAGGAGATGATCTCCATCTGAACGGGATAGGTGTCCAGATGAAGCTCTTCGACCGCAAGTGCCTCGATCGCGTCATAGGCCCGCGACAATGTTTTGAAATCCCAGTCGGACCCCGAAAAAAGCAGGCTGGATTTGCTGGCTTGTCTGACCATCGGGAACCCTCATGCCCGCTTGAGGGAGACCGGCTGCCTGCCGAAAAGCTGGCGAAAGACCGGGTAGATATCGGCGGGCGTAGCGATGCGGCTCATCTGGAAGTTCGGCCATTTCTGGTCGATGGCGTTATAGGCACGCCACAGCGATGTCCCGTTTTCGGTCGAGCCGAAAATATGGGCTTCACGCTCGTCGATGATCTCGACATAGGCAAAATACTGGCACAGCCGCATGAGCTCGCCGTTGAGAAGCGAAATGCATCGCTCTGAATCGCCGGCGAAATTGTCGCCGTCCGAGGCCTGGGCAGCATAGATATTCCAGTCGTGGGCCGGGTAGCGGCTCGCGATAATACGGTGCATTTCCTCCAGCGCGGTGGAAACGACAGTGCCGCCGCTTTGGGTGTTGTAGAAAAATGTCTCCTCGTCGACCTCCTGAGCCAGGTGCGTGTGGCGGATGAAGACAATCTCGATGCGGTCGTAGCGTCGTTTCAAGAACAGGTGCAGCAAGACGAAGAAGCGCTTGGCCAGATCCTTCTCGCGCTCGCCCATGGACCCGGACACGTCCATCAGACAGAACATGACGGCATTGGCGTTCGGCACCGGCCGGGAATCGAAGCGGTTGAAGCGGATGTCGACCGGATCGACATAGGCAATGCGTCGGCGGCGTCGTTCCAGCCGGTCAAGCTCTTCGCTCAATGCCGCGATACGCTGGCGCGCGTCGGCGCTGGATGGCGCCTCCTCGAGCGAGGCGATTTCCTCGAGGATCGCATCCAGTTCGACCTGCTTGGGGCGCCTCAGCGCAATGCGGCGGCCGTGGCTGTTGCGCATCGTGCGGCCGACATTGATGTTGGTCGGCGAACCGGTGGCGGCGAAGCCCGCCCTGCGCGGCTTGAAGGCAAGGATCTCCTTGAGGTTGAGCTTGACCATGTCGGGGAGTTCGAGATCCTCGAAGAAAAGATCGAGCACTTCCTCGCGCGACAGTACGAAACGAAAGTCGTCCTCGGATGCCTTGTTTCCCGGGGACGACGCTCCCCCGCCGCCTCCGCCGGGCTTGGGGATCAGGTCTCCAGCGGAGAAATGCCTGTTGCCCGGCAAGATGTGCTGGCGCCTGCCACTGTCGCGGGCGTTGCTGAAGCTCGGCTCGCTTGTGCCTCTTTCGGGCATGCGCACGGCGTGCTCGGAATCCGCGTCGGCAATCCTGCCGGTGCGGATCTGGTCGCGTATGCTCCGCTTCAATTCCTCGCGCGCGCGTCGGAGGAAGCGCTGGCGATTGCCGAGACTCTTGTCTTTCGGGTTCAGGCGGCGGTCGATGAAGATCGGCATGGAACCATCCGGGTTCTCTAACCCGCCCTGTTCACCCGCATGTACCAGTCCACAAGGCGACGAACCTGCCGCTCGGTGTAGCCGCGCTCGACCATCCGCTGCACGAATTCATTGTGCCGCTTTTCCGTGACGCTGTCCTGCTTGGAGCCGAAACTGATCACCGGCAGGAGGTCCTCGACCTGGCCGAACATGCGTTTCTCGATGACTTCCCGCAGCTTTTCGTAACTTGTCCACGCCGGGTTGCGGCCATGGTTTCTTGCACGGGCGCGCAGCGTGAATTTCACCACCTCGTTGCGGAAGTCCTTGGGATTGGCGATGCCGGCCGGCTTTTCGACCTGTGAAAGCTCGTTGTCCAAAACCTCGCGGTTGAGGATCTGGCCGGTGTCGGGATCCTTGTAGTCCTGGTCTTCGATCCAGGCGTCGGCATAGGCGATGTAGCGGTCGAAAAGATTCTGGCCATACTCGCTGTACGATTCCAGATAGGCCTTCTGGATCTCATGACCGATGAATTCGGCATACCGCGCGGCCAGTTCGGACTTGATGAACTCCAGATAGGCGGCTTCCGTCTCCTTCGGAAACTGTTCGCGCTTGATTGCCTCCTCCAGGATGTACATGAGGTGCACGGGGTCGGCGGCCACCTCTTCGGTGTCGTAGTTGAAGGTCTGCGACAGGATCTTGAAGGCAAAGCGCGTGCTGACGCCTGCCATGCCCTCGTCGACGCCGGCGGCGTCCCGATATTCCTGAACCGACTTTGCCTTGGGGTCGACTTCCTTGAGGTTCTCGCCGTCATAGGCGCGCATCTTGGTGTAGAGCGGTGAATTGTCGTGCTCGGCCAAGCGGGTCGAGACGGTAAACCGGCTGAGGATGTCCAGCACCTCGGGAGCGCAAGGACTGGCGGCCAATTCGCTCTCCCGCAGCAGTTTCTCGTAGATCTGCCGCTCTTCGGTTATCCGCAGGCAATACGGCACCTTGACCACGAGGATGCGATCGAGAAAGGCCTCATTGTTCTTGTTGTTCTTGAACTGCAGCCATTCCGACTCGTTGGAATGGGCCACGATGATTCCCTGGTAGGGAAAAGCGCCGAAGTTTTCGGTGCCGTTGTAGCTGCCTTCCTGGGTGGCGGTCAGCAGCGGATGCAGGACCTTGATAGGCGCCTTGAACATTTCGACGAATTCAAGCAGGCCCTGGGTAGTCCGGTTCAGTCCGCCGCTATAGGAATAGGCGTCCGGATCGGATTGGCTGAAGTTTTCCAATTGCCGGATGTCCACCTTGCCGACCAGGGCCGAAACGTCCTGATTGTTCTCGTCGCCGGGCTCGGTCTTGGCGATGCCGATCTGGCGCAGTCGCGACGGCATCAGCTTGACGACGCTGAACTTGGAAATGTCGCCGGAAAGTTCGTCGAGGCGCTTGGCTGCCCATGGCGAAATGAGCCCATTCAACCGGCGTCGGGCAATGCCGTATTTGTCCTCCAGCAGGTCGCCCATGCGATCAGGATGGAAAAGACCAAGCGGCGATTCGAAAACCGGGCTGACCTGATTACCGACCTTCAGCGTGTAGATCGGGCGCTGTTCCATCAATTTCTTCAGACGCTCGGCAAGGGAGGATTTGCCACCGCCCACGGGGCCGAGCAAATAGAGGATTTGCTTGCGCTCCTCGAGCCCCTGGGACGCATAGCGAAAATAGCCGGCGATGCGCTCGATCGTGTCCTCCATGCCATAGAAATCGGCAAAGGAAGGGTACACTTTCAGGGTCCGATTGGAGAAAATGCGGCCGAGCCGCTCATCCTTGCTGGTGTCGACCAGGTTCGGCTCGCCGATCGCCTCGACCATCCGTTCAGGCGCCGAGGCATACATCGACTTGTCCTCGCGGCAGGCAAGGAGATATTGCTGGATGCTGATCTCTTCCTGCGCCGCGTTGGTGTAAATTTCCGAAAACAGATCAAAGACGTCAGACTGGTTCTCTCGCATGATGCTTTTGCCCTCGGAGCCGCTGTGGCTTCCATTCGGCTCACCTCGCATTCAACTGTCGGGGGGTACCGTTTGTTCCCTTCATGTGAAGAGGTGGCTGCGATCGTAAGATTTGAGGCCACTCCGAGATCAAGGCGCTCGGTGCGGAGCGGCATTCAGCGCGGGTAGCGGGTGTGTTGCGAATCCCTGACTGGACGGCTGGGGCCGCCGCGTGCAGTCTTGCCTCGCCAGGAGACAGTGATGATCGATCGACGAAGCCTGATCATGGCCTCGGTGGCGGCGATGCTGCCGTTGGAAGCATCGGCCGCGTCGGAAACACGCCGACCCACGCCAAAGACCTTCGACTACGGGCCGGCCAAGCTCGACATCTATGCGCCCGATGGTGCAATCGGCCTGCCGGTCGTATTTTTCGTTCATGGCGGCACCTGGCAGTTTGGCAAACGCAGTCAGGTCAACGCCAAACCGGCCTTCCTGCTCGCCAACGGCTTCTGCTTCGTCTCCATCGACTACCGCATGTTGCCGCAGGCCGATGTCGCCACCCAGGCCGGTGACGTCGAAAAGGCCTACGCCTTCATCAGGGCCAACATCGCCCGGCATGGCGGCGATCCCAACCGCATTGTCGGCATGGGCCATTCGGCCGGCTGCCATTTGATTGCGCTGACCGGCATGCGCGGCGGATTGCCCGGCATAGCTGCGCTCATTCTCGACGATACCAGGGCCTATGATCTTGCAGCACTTGCCAGGAAGGGCGGCATGGTGCGGGCCTATGCCCGCGTCTTTTCCAATCCCGCGCAATGGGCGGCACTGTCGCCGGCCAGCCATGTCGACGGCCGCAAGCACCCGCCGACGTTCATTGCCTATTCGCGCGCCCCTGGCCGCGGCGAGGACTCCAAGGCCTTTGCCGAGCGCCTGCGCGCGACGGGCACCCAGGTCACACTGTTCGACGGCAGCGCCTACACGCATATGTCGATCAATCGCGATTTCGGCGAGGACGGTGACGCGCTGACCGCTGCCGCGCTGGCATTCCTGAAATCGACGGTTGGCTGATCTTTACAGCGCTGGATCAGATCAAAAATGGCGGCGGGATATTGCTGTGCGGGCGCGCCCGGGTGCAAGTGCTCTTCGATCGTGAGCGGGAGGGAATTGCATGAACGGCGCCGATGTCCTGTGTGACGTGCTTCTGGCCAACGATGTGACGGTCTGCTTTGCCAATCCCGGCACCTCCGAAATGCATTTCGTTGCAGCACTTGACCGCAAGCCGAAAATGCGTTGCGTGCTCGGGCTGTTCGAGGGCGTGGTGACGGGTGCCGCCGATGGCTATGCGCGGATGACCGATCGGCCGGCCGCGACGCTGCTGCATAC
>NZ_RZPQ01000920.1:0-2032 GCF_003999135.1 Mesorhizobium sp. M7A.F.Ca.CA.004.06.1.1
CTGCGCCCCGGCCTTGCCTCGTCGGCCGACGTCGAGGAGCGTTACTTGCAGAAGCAGCTCGGCCATGCCTCGGCCGAGATGACCCGCAAATATCAGCGGAGGCGCGGCAGATTCCGGACCAACCTCACCAAGGCGTCCGGGCTCTGAGAAACCCCTCCCCTCCCTCGGTTGGTCGCTAGGTCGTGGGGGTCAGGTTCTTTGAGTGATGACAACACCTCGTCGAGCACAGCGAACGCTGCGTCCAGACTGTCGGCGGCGACGCTTCGTAGTCAGGGCATGATCATCAGCTGTGCAATGGCGCGGCCGACGAATTCATTGTTGAGTTTTTCCATCCGCTGTCTGGTTCGAGCGACCTGTTCTGGGAGCGCACGCAGAGCGTTGACGACCTCGTCCAGTTGCGACCGGGCTGCGGCGGCGATGTCGAAGATGTCGCGCGGGTTGGCTTCCGAAATCCCCGGTAATAGACCTTCTTGGCGATGATTTCCGGGATGGTCTCGAGCCGCACGGTCCTGCCTTCCACCACGCGGGTCTAGAACGGCTTCGTTGTTAGCGCTCCGGCAACGATGAAGTCGATTTCGCCAACGTCTTCGAAGGCGAATTTCTGGAACCGAAGCCCGTCCCCCAAATAGTCGGACGGCATCGTTTCAAAGTGCAGGTGGCTTTTGGATGGTCGATGACCGAGCAATTGAGGGTCGTCGAGGAAGATATCGATGTCGTGGCTTTCGCGATGGCCGATCTGGATCATCATAGCCGTTCCGCCGCCAAATGACCATTCAAAGTCGTAGCCCCGGCATTCCCGCGAAGCTGGCCGATCAGGTCGATATAATACAAAAAAGCCGCCGCCATTCGGACGGGCGTCGGCTATCATGTCCAGCCATTACGCGGCGAGCGGATAGCTTTCGCCGGACCAGGCAGAGAACTTGGCGGCAAAAGCCTTCATCTCGTCGACCGCGAATGTGGTGCGCGGTTGCGAACTCGACTTGCTGGGCGAGAGGGACCTCGCCGAGAAAGGCGCTGACATGAGCGGGATGCTGCTTGGCCAAATCGAGATCCGCAAAGCAATCGGCCAGCGCCGCGTCGTCCAGCTGTACGCTGCAGGGCGCGTTCACGGTCGTCAAGACGGATGCCAAATGCTTGCTCATAATGGCCGCAAGGTAATCGTTTCGGGTCGGAGACACAAGTTGCCGCCTCCTTCGCCGTAGAGTGGCCCGATACAATCACGATCGATATTGCCACCTCTTATCGATAGTGATCGCATAGTTCCCTGATTCGACTCTCAACCGCTCATATTACTTCCATGTATCTGCTGCGCTAGCCCGTCCTGGCCTTGGAGTGTCGCTCCTCACCTCCTCCACCACTCACCAGCCCGATGGGAGTATCGCCCGCCAGCAGCTTCTCCTTGCTGAGCAGCGCGGCAACCTCAATCGCCTCGAAATCGGGCAAATCCCGCAGTGTGTCGAGGCCGAAGTGCAACAGGAAGGTCTTGGTCGTGACGTAGGTGTAAGGCGTGCCAAATTCAGCGGGCAGGCAGACGTTGACCCACACTTAGAGCATTGAGGCACTCGAGCCGCCCTCAGGCGGTGCCTCAAAAGCTCGCGGGCCAGATCGCCTCGGTTCGGAGACAGACAGGCTCAAGATATCCACGCCAGAGACGGCGAGCTGGAGCGTATGCTCGGCATTGCGAAGAAGAACATGTTGGCCTTTGCCGGGCGCCAGGCAGGACCGTCGCACGACCTGGCAATGCCAAGAGTTCGCACGGCGTTGTCTCCGACGATGCTGGCAGATGTTCTGCAATGACTGGCAACACATGGACGCACCAGAGCGGAACCAAAAACGATCGAATTTCGCCCATAAGACTCGGCGAAACAGAACACCCCAGCGTAACAGGTCGCCGGCCGACGCGACCAGGTCAAGCAAGGGTTGGTAAGACCAGCTATTGGCCTGCTGGCTTGCAGCGGTCACCTCACGCTGGAATGCTGGATTGCGGCGCAAAAACTCCCATGCCCTTTCGCGCGGCGTCATACCAGTGGTG
>NZ_RZPQ01000921.1:0-2026 GCF_003999135.1 Mesorhizobium sp. M7A.F.Ca.CA.004.06.1.1
ACAGCGCTGGCAGAGCGCCAGAGATAGCCCTTGCCGTCCCAATTCGCGCCTGATGCCCTTCGATGGCTCCGGCGCGAATTGGGACGGCAAGGGCTATCTCTGGCGCTCTGCCAGCGACGTCGCCAACGGCTTTTCCAAAGCAGCGGCGGCGCGGGCACGGGAACTCGCCGACGACGAATACCGCCGGCTGCTCTATGTCGGCATGACCCGTGCCGAGGACCGGCTGATCGTCTGCGGCTATCACGGCAAGCGAGCGCCGAACGCCGGCACCTGGCATTCGATCGTCAGCCGCGCGTTGATCGGTGCGCCGGAAAGCGAGCAGCGTGCGCATCCCGCCGGCGGCGAGCCGGTGCATCGTTTCCATGTCACCAAGCTGCCGCCGGTCGCACTGGCTTCCGGCGAGCAGGCGCGGCCGACGGATGCTTTCGGACCTCTGCCGGCGACCTTGTTCCGGCCCTTGCCCCCCTTCGAGGATCTGCCGCGTCCGCTGTCGCCATCCGGTGCTGCGGCGCTGATAGACGAAGGCAAGGAAGCTGTGGTCGACAAGGCGTCGCCGGTGCTCGACGCCGATGCCGAGCCGGGCTTTGCGGTGCTGCGCGGGCTTGCCCTTCACAAACTGCTGCAGATGCTGCCGGGCATTGCCGAGCCCGAACGCCAGCGCGCGGCGGAGCGCTATCTCTTGCGAACGGGTGCGGACTGGCCTCCGTCAGAGCGCGAAAAAGCCCTGGCGTCGGTCACATCAATCCTTGCGGATCCCGGCCTCGGTCAGCTGTTTGCGCCGTCGTCGCGTGCTGAGGTCGCGATCATGGGCAGCCTGGAAGTAAAGGGCAAAAAGCGCTCGATTTCCGGCAAGATCGACCGGTTGGCGGTGACGTCGGACACGGTCTCGATCGTCGACTACAAGACCAACCGGCCGGCGCCCTCCACTCTGGCCGAGGTGCCGCCGGCCTACCTGCTCCAGCTCGCGCTCTATCGCGCCCTGTTGCAGCCGCTCTATCCCGGCCGCACGGTCAAGGCGGCCCTGCTGTTCACCGAGGCGCCGCGGCTGATCGAGCTGCCAGCCGGTGCCATGGACGACGCCCTTGCCCGACTCACGGGAGCGTGACACAACACCTGCTTGAAGAAGGGCGCGATCACCACCACATTTGGTGGGACAAAAACTTTCAAAAGGATTTTCCATACGGCAACCGTGAAGGTCGACAAGAGCAACTTCCAGGCCGACGTGCTTGACGCCAACGTACCGGTCGTCGTCGATTTCTGGGCGGAATGGTGCGGTCCCTGCAAGATGATCGCGCCGGCGCTCGAAGACATTGCCACCGAACTCGGCGCCAAGGTGAAGATCGCCAAGCTCAACATCGACGAGAATCCGGAGCTTGCCGCCCAGTTCGGCGTGCGCTCGATCCCGACGCTGATGATCTTCAAGGGCGGCGAAATGGCCGACAAGAAGGTCGGTGCGGCGCCCAAGACCGCGCTGTCGCACTGGATCAACGGCAATCTCGCCTGATCCATCTGAAATTCATATGACCATCAAGCCCGGCCTCGCGCCGGGCTTTTTGTTGGCGTCATCGGTGCGTGGCTCTGGCTCTCGCGTCCGGCCACTCCATGTCATCTGCTTGAGCCAGACAGGAGAACCCCATGACCGGATCCGCCAAGGCCACCGTATTCATCGACAATGAGCGCGTCATCGTCACCGAGTACCGCTTCGCACCGGGCGAAAACACCGGCTGGCATCGCCACGGCCACGACTATGTCGTCGTGCCGCTGATGGACGGCAAGGTGAAGCTGTTGACCAAGGACGGCGAGACCTTCGCCGAGATGAAGAAGGGCGCGCCCTATTTCCGCAAAGAGGGCGTCGAACATGACGTCATCAACGCCAACGAAGGCGAATATGCCTTTATCGAGATCGAATTGAGGTGACGGCATGCCATCATGTGCCATCTTGATGGGCGCTGAGAGACTACATCTTCTAGAAAGGGGAGTTTGAAATGGCCGAACCCCAGCTTTCCGTCCGCAGCGCAAAAGCACG
>NZ_RZPQ01000922.1:0-2020 GCF_003999135.1 Mesorhizobium sp. M7A.F.Ca.CA.004.06.1.1
CGGCAGCGCTAGGTCAAATTCTTTGCACAGAATTTCCGCCATGGTGGTGCTGCGAAGGTGGGCCGCAGCGCGTAGGAGCGCCTGGCTGACGCCGTACTCGATCGCAAGAGGTAACTGCTTGTGGTCGTAGTCCTCTAAAACCGTCGCACAGGCATCAAGGTAACGAGACGCATCGACATCCAACAGTCGCGGCACCACAACCCGCGACGTCAATTCCGAAATTTGGACAGAATCAAACAAAGGATCCCGCCCGCCAGCACCAGAGTACTGCACGCCCATCATGTCACCCCAAACGACGCTGTCGTCCGCTAGTACAAGTCCGACGCTGAGCGACGACGCCGGAACGCGAATGGACGTAAATCCAGGCGTCACCGGTTCGCCAAGATAAATAAAGCCGTCCTGGATCGCTCCGGACCTAATGGCAGACTGATCGTCATAAAAGAACGCGCCGTTGCCAGATGCGAGTAGGACGTCTTTGATCTGCACTTCGTTCGCTCGAATGTTCCAATTACACTAATGAAGGGGTATGCTGACATGCGTTGCATCGATTATGCGCCACTTGTCGCCGGACCCGCCAATATAAAGTCGGGGACGGTCCCATCGCGTTTTGAGATGGCCCATGCCTGAAAGGCGGATCAGTCGCCTTGACGCTGCCATTGACGTGCCCGCAAGGTGCTGGTTGGCAATTGCGAGAACAGTAGCCCCGCACAGAGTTCCCCCACGATGGCGTCCAAAGCGCGCCACAACAATGCCGATTACCGAACGATATATTCGTTCGCCATCGCAGGCACCTCAACTGGCATTACTTCTCGACGATCGGAAGGTCGATGAAGCAGCCCCCGGGACCGCGATAAAACTTCAGCAATGGCGGCTCGCCGTCCGCGGGCACATTGGCGAACGAAGTCTTGTCACTTCCGGCGAGGACTACCCTCAAGCGATAACCTACCGAAAGGCGGGCGGAAATCGGGTGCAACGTGAACGTCAAGGTGGCAATTTCGCCCGGCGTAAGAGGCTCGGCGTCGCGTTCAAGAAAGCTGTGCTGTGGACCAAGAACGTCGAACGGAGAGTTGGTCCACACCTTCCGGTGCAGGACCCGCAGCTGCCCTTCCGTCAGATACCGGGATACCCCATCTGGTTGCACGGCCTCAAGGTAAACAAAGAAATTGCCATCTTCGCGCGTAGAGCTGATATTGAGCTCAACAAATGGATGCCCGGTGATTTCGAGGTCATTTGCCAATGGTTCGCTGGTATAGGTAAGCCGAGCCTCGTCGAACTGACGCCGATCTCCATAATCTACTTTACCCCCACTGCCGCCGTTGGTGTCCCACCGGTTTGTTAGAACGTCGCCAAGATCTCGGTCGACCTGCAGGAAGTCAAAACCTGCGGCGTCGGGCGATGAGTCCAGCCGCGAACCACTGGACATGTACCACCGTCTGCGCCTGGCTTCGGGCGGCCAGGACGTGGTCGATTTCCAAGCACCCTCGCCCACCGTGTAGTAGTGAACTACCTTACCTCCCACGCGCGCGGCTTCGCCGTTGAAACAAGCTTCAGCGAACCGGATATCATTGGCCTGCTGGGTCGCAAACGTTGGTAGGATTTCCTCATCGGCGGGCCGAAGCGGATCATAAGGTATCGCTCCACCGTGGTTCCAGGGACCGATTATCACGTTCATCGGATTTGATTGCAACAAGAAGCGGCGCACGGCCCCTTGCGCGGAGCCAGAATCAAACCAGCTCGCCCAATTCTGGGTAGGAATGCCGGACTTAGATATCCGCTCCGCCGCCATCTCTGGCGTCCAGTCAAGTATGGTTGCTCCGTCCCATAATGTCGGACGTTCGTCTTTGAAAGTGAGCTCATGAGCTTTCACCCAATCAGTGGGCGCCCGCTCATGGTCGCGTAGGGCGGCGACAAGGTCAGCCTCCCCTCCGGGTCCCACGGGTCGTACGCCCAGTTGAGACGGGCTTCCATCATCCCGGATCGACTCATTGCGGTCGAGGCTTTTTACGCCACTGTCCCAAAG
>NZ_RZPQ01000923.1:0-2016 GCF_003999135.1 Mesorhizobium sp. M7A.F.Ca.CA.004.06.1.1
GGATAGCAGCCATCATCATCGGCGGCCTGGCAGGCTGGTTCGCCGAAATGTTCATGAAGAGCAACACCGGCATCTTCATGAACATCGTTATGGGCATCGTCGGCGCGGTCGTGCTGAACGCCATTCTGCAGGCTCTCAATTTTGGCCCGTTCGGCGTCGGCTGGATTGCCTATCTGATCACCGGCTTTATCGGTGCCTGCCTGCTGATCTGGGCGGGGCGTCTGGTGCGCCGATAGCATCACTGAAAAGCTGCCATGCGAAAAAGGCTGTTGCGGCATGCGCCGCGGCGGCCTTTTTCTTTGCGTTGAAAAGTCCTAGATGACGTTATGACAGCGAACGCCTGACTGGCGTCGCGAATGAACCAGGTTTCCCGATGGTCACTGTCCTCGATACGATCGCCAACGCCCCGCGCTTGCGGCATCCGGAAAAGGCGCACAAGCCTGATCAGGATGTGCTGCGCAAGCCCGACTGGATCCGCGTCAAGGCGCCGATGTCGAAGGGCTATGCCGAAACGCGCGAAATCGTCAAATCGCACAAGCTGGTGACGGTCTGCGAAGAGGCCGGCTGCCCCAACATCGGCGAATGCTGGGAAAAGAAGCACGCCACCTTCATGATCATGGGCGAGATCTGCACGCGCGCCTGCGCCTTCTGCAACGTCGCCACCGGCATTCCGACAGCACTTGACCCGGATGAGCCGGCCCGCGTCGCGCATGCGGTCAAGCAGATGGGCTTGACCCATGTCGTCATCACCTCGGTCGACCGCGACGACCTCGCCGATGGCGGTGCGCAGCATTTCGCCGAAGTCATTCGCGCCATCCGGGCGGCAACGCCGCTGACGACGATCGAAATCCTGACGCCCGACTTCCTGCGCAAGGACGGCGCGCTGGAGATCGTCGTGGCCGCCAAGCCCGACGTCTTCAACCACAATCTCGAAACCGTGCCATCGAACTATCTGACGGTACGTCCGGGCGCCCGCTATTTCCATTCGATCCGGCTGCTGCAGCGGGTCAAGGAGCTCGATCCGTCAATCTTCACCAAGTCCGGCATCATGGTGGGGCTGGGCGAAGAACGGAATGAAATCCTGCAGCTGATGGATGATCTGCGGTCCGCCAATGTCGACTTCATGACCATCGGCCAGTACCTGCAGCCGTCGAAGAAGCACCATCCGGTGATCCGCTTCGTCACTCCGGAGGAGTTTAAATCTTTCGAGACGATCGGCCGGACCAAGGGTTTCCTGCTGGTGGCGTCCAGCCCGCTGACGCGTTCGTCGCATCACGCCGGCGACGATTTCGCCAAGCTGCGTGCGGCACGGGAAGCGATTCTCAAGAAAACAGCCTAACCCGCTGGTTTCATGCCAAAATTCGAAGCCACCCGACGCGTATCCCATACACCCGAGCAGATGTTCGCGCTGGTCGCCGATGTTGAATCCTATCCGCAATTCCTGCCGCTTTGCGAAGCGCTGACGGTTCGCTCGCGCAAGGAGCGTGACGGGCGCACGGTTCTGCTTGCCGACATGAGCATCGGCTACAAGGCGATCCGCGAAACCTTCACGACGCAGGTGCTGCTGAAGCCCGCCGAGAACACCATCGACGTGAAGTACATCGACGGGCCCTTCAAATATTTGAGCAACGTCTGGCGTTTCGAAGCGGACGGCGCCGGGTGCACCGTCCGCTTCTTCATCGACTACGAGTTCAAGAGCCGTATTCTGGGCGCGGTCATGGGGACCATGTTCGATCGCGCCTTCCGCATGTTCGCCGAAGCCTTTGAGAAGCGCGCCGACGTCATCTACGGTGCAGCACCCCGGGTCCAGGGTTAGCCGAGTGCTTGCAGGCCCAACTCCAGCGCTTGCCGGACCGTTTCGCGACGAATGAAATCGCGGCCTTTGTCTGCAAAGAGCTGGTGCTCGGCGACAATCGGTCGGCCGTCCAGCGCAACCCCGAACCAGACCAGGCCGACCGGTTTTTCCGCCGAACCGCCGCCAGGCCCAGCGATCCCGGTGACCGCCAGGGTCAGCCC
>NZ_RZPQ01000924.1:0-2007 GCF_003999135.1 Mesorhizobium sp. M7A.F.Ca.CA.004.06.1.1
GCATTGGCCGAAGCCCCCGCCGATGCACCCATGGCAGCGCCAGATGCGACGGTGGACACCGCTTGCACGCCTGAACCGATCGCTGCGGAAAGGGCGGAGCCAAGCACGCCGACGACGAGCAAAGTGGCCAGCGCCCAGGCAAGAAAGCCGTGTGCGGTGTCCCGGAAATAGACCTCATCGGTGTGGATGCCGACCCATTTGGTGCGCAGCCGCCCGGCAAGATAGCCTCCGACACCAGAGGACAGCCATTGCACGATGACAAGCCAGACGGCGGTGGACGCCGCGAAAGTGGTGACAGATGCGCCGGATCCCGACCATGGCGACACCATGGTCAATCCCAGCCCCGAACCGAGCAGCATGAGGATGAAGGTCAACGTCGAAGCCGCGAAGGCACCGGCGATGATCGGTCCCCAACTGACGGCGGTGGAGGAGGATTCTGTTGAAGTGGAAACGTCGACAGCCGATAGGGTGGACTGCATGGAAGCCCCCTACCGTACGAACAGCATGATCAGAATGATGACCGGGATCGGAATACCGAGCAACCAGAGCAAAATGCCGCGTCCCATGAAGGCCTCCTGTAAGAAATTGTGATCGATGTTGTCACAATGTCCCGCAGGGACTTCCGTTCCGGGGCGTTGTAAAATGATTCTGTTGCCGCCGGTGGAACAATTGGCGCGCCGCAGCGCGCCAATTCAGAATTTAACGTCCGGATCAGATATCCAGATTGGCGACCGACAGCGCGTTGTCCTGGATGAACTCGCGCCTGGGTTCGACCTCGTCGCCCATCAGCCTCGAAAATAGTGAATCCGCGTCGGTCGCGTCATTGACCTTGACCTGCAGCAGCGAGCGCACATTCGGGTCAAGCGTGGTTTCCCACAGCTGTTCGGCGTTCATCTCGCCGAGACCCTTGTAGCGCTGCATTGTCAGGCCCTTGCGGCCGGTCGCAAAGACCGCATTGAGCATCGCCAAGGGCCCCGAAATCGTTTCGGAGACATCCTTGCGGCGCAGCACCGGCGGCGACCCGTAGACCTCGCTGAGGCGCTGTGCGTAGCGGTCGAGCTGGCGTGCGTCGGCCGAATTGATCAGCGCCAGGTCGAGATGCGCGTATTCCTTGACGCTGCGCACCGTGCGCTCGAACACATAGCCGCCGACACCCTCGTTTGAGGTCGACATGCGGCCCGTCCAGCCGCGCTCGGTGTCCTCGGCAATGATGTCGAGGCGTTTTGCAATCCGCTCCGCCATGTCGTTGGCTCGGCCGAGATCGGTGAACACGTCCGGGTTGAGCCCGCCGGCGATCGCCGCCTGCTCGACCACGCCTCTGTTGTAGCGCGTGTGCAGGCCGTTGATCAGCTGGCGCACCGCCAGTGCGTCGTCGATGGCTCCGCGCAGGTCCTGTCCGATGCGAACCTCGCCCGAGCCGAGCGTAAGCGATGCTTCCTCCAGTCCCGAGCCGATCAGGAACTCCTCGAACGCGCTCTCGTCCTTGATGTATTGCGAGCTCTTGCCGCGCGTCACCTTGTAGAGCGGCGGCTGGGCGATGTAGAGATGGCCGCGCTCGATCAGCTCCGGCATCTGCCGGAAGAAGAAGGTCAGCAGCAAGGTTCTGATATGGGCGCCGTCGACGTCGGCGTCGGTCATCAGGATGATCTTGTGGTAGCGCAGCTTGTCGGCGTTGAACTCGTCCTTGCCGATCGAGGTGCCGAGCGCCGTGATCAGCGTGCCGATCATGTCGGAGCCGAGCATGCGGTCGAAGCGCGCCCGCTCGACATTGAGGATCTTGCCGCGCAACGGCAGGATCGCCTGGTTCTGGCGCGAACGCCCACCTTTGGCCGAGCCGCCGGCGGAGTCACCCTCGACGATGAAGATTTCGGACTTCGCCGGGTCGCGTTCCTGGCAGTCGGCCAGTTTGCCGGGCAGGGAAGTGACGCCGAGCGAGCTCTTGCGGGTGATATCGCGCGCCTTGCGCGCCGCTTCACGCGCCGCCGCGGCCTGGATCACCTTGTCGAC
>NZ_RZPQ01000925.1:0-2005 GCF_003999135.1 Mesorhizobium sp. M7A.F.Ca.CA.004.06.1.1
CAGCTGCGAGATCGAGGATAAGCAACGGACGCTTGAGCGCGCGGGCGACCCACCGCGCCGCCATCGTTTTGCCGACTCCGGGCGGTCCAGTGAAGATGGCCGACCGTGTAGGCTCAAGTCCGACCTTCAGGAGCGCCTGCGCGTGTGCGCGCTCGTCAACGATGCGTGATAGCCCTTCGTCCACTTCAGCGGAAAAGATCGGCTCATGATCCAACGCCGGTGTTTCTTCGATCCGCAACAAGGCGAAGCGCGTATCGACGTCGACAGGCAACACAGCCTCCGTTTGCCGACGGAGGGGCGAAGCGCGCGTGGGAGCTTCCCGCATCAACTCCACGAGACCGTTCGACAGGTCTGGTGCATTGTCGCGATGGTTTTTGGCCATCCGATGCACCATCTGCATTACGTCTTGCGTCCGACCTGATAAGGCGATGCGCGCCAGATTGATTATGTCTTTTTCCAATTTCGACGTTGTGGTTGTCACGGCGTATCCATTTCGGCCCAAATCCTCAACTCCGATGAAGCCTACATAGCCGTGGAAGAAAATGAAACCGCCTGCGTGAAATATTCTTCCAATTTCTTATAATATATTGATATTATTATATAAAAATTGGAAGAGATGAAAACGAAATACGTGATGATTTTATGCTTTGCCCCAAAACCCTCCATCTCTTGACCGCGCGCAGCACTGCTGGAAACCTTACTCCACCCCCCTCGCATTAACCATTCATTAACCATTCCCTCGCTAGCGTTTACCTCTCAGTAAGGATTCGCCAGCCGTGACTTTTGCCGCCCCCCTCGAGGCCAAATCCATTCGTTTCCGTGCCCGCTCTTTCGTCGCTTTCACGCTGACGCCCGAAGCGCCTTTGGACGTGTGGCTCGAGGGGCTCGACCACTGGATCGGCAACTCGCCGGGCTATTTTGCCGGGCGGCCGGTGGTGCTTGATCTCAACACCTTGAAGCCCGATGTCGCCGCGATCGAATCGCTGGTCGACGTGCTTGGCCATCGCGGCATCCGCATCTACGCCATCGAGCTCGACGGCCACGCCGCACTCGCGCCCAACCTGCCGCCGGTGCTGGTCGGCGCCAAGGAGGCGACGACGGATGGGCTGCTGCCCCGCAAGGCGCGGGAGGATGTTTCCGAAGAGGGCAAGGCCGAGGGCAGGGCGCCTGAAGCCGGCGCGGCCAAGGCCGGCGACGGCAAGGTTGACGCAAGCAAGGCGGGCGATAGCGAGCCGCAGGTTGAAGCTTCGGGCACGCTGATGATCAAGGCGCCGATCCGCTCGGGCCAGGCGATCGTGCATCCGCATGGCGATGTCATCGTGCTCGGTTCGGTCGCGTCCGGTTCGGAGATCATCGCGGCGGGCTCGATCCATGTCTACGGCACGCTGCGCGGGCGCGCTTCGGCGGGTGCGCTGGGCAACAGAGGCGCGCGCATCTTCTGCCGCAAGAACGAGGCGGAGCTTCTGGCGGTCGACGGCTGGTACGTCACCGCCGAGGAAATGGAAGGTGTTTCGCGCGGCAAGCCGGTGCAGGCGTTTCTCGATGGGGACGCCTTGCGGGTTTCGACGCTGAGCTGACATTCGTTTCGATATTGGGGCGGCCGATGGTCGCCCGACCAAGAAAACAACAACGGAGGCTTTTCAATGGGCAAGGTAGTGGTGGTCACCTCGGGCAAGGGGGGCGTCGGCAAGACGACCTCGACGGCGGCCCTCGGGGCGGCCGTGGCCAAGACCGGCAAGAAGGTGGCCTTGGTCGACTTTGACGTCGGCCTGCGCAACCTCGACCTGATCATGGGCGCCGAGCGGCGCGTGGTGTTCGACCTCGTCAACGTCATCCAGGGCCAGGCCAAACTCTCGCAGGCGCTGATCCGCGACAAGCGGGTCGAGACGCTGTTCCTGCTGCCGGCCTCGCAGACGCGCGACAAGGATGCGCTGACCGAGGAAGGCGTCGGCGAAGTCATCGACAAGCTGCGCTCGGTGTTCGACTACGTGTTCTGCGACAGCCC
>NZ_RZPQ01000926.1:0-2003 GCF_003999135.1 Mesorhizobium sp. M7A.F.Ca.CA.004.06.1.1
GAAGGGGAGGTTGGCGGCAAAGAAAAAGCCCGGACGAGCCGGGCTTTTTCTCTAAGTTTCTGAACCGGCGAATGGTTCGAAACGGGAATTTGGTGCCCAGAAGAGGACTCGAACCTCCACTCCTTGCGGAACACGGACCTGAACCGTGCGCGTCTACCAATTCCGCCATCTGGGCTGGTGCGGGCTCATGTAAGCGGGCAAGCGATTGCTGTCAACGCGCTTTTTTCGCAGGTGCTCCGTTCGCCGGCTCAGTCGTCCAGCACTTCCTTCGAAGCGACGGTGGAATCGGCGTTGAGCTGGTAGATGACCGGCACGCCGGTGCCGAGTTCCAGCTTGACGATCTCCTCGCCCGACTTGCCGTCCAGCGCCATGATCAGCGCGCGCAGCGAGTTGCCGTGCGCGGCGACCAGCACCGTGCCGCCGCGCAGCACGTGCGGCTGCAAATCGTGCAGATAGTAGGGCCAGACGCGGGCGCCGGTGTCCTTCAGGCTTTCGCCGGCGGGCGGCGGCACGTCGTAGGAGCGGCGCCAGACATGCACCTGCTCCTCGCCCCATTTCTTGCGGGCGTCGTCCTTGTTGAGGCCGGAAAGGTCGCCATAGTCGCGCTCGTTGAGTGCCTGGTCGCGGATGGTCTTCAGGTCGCTCTGGCCGACCGCGTCGAGAATGTGCTGGCAGGTTTTTTGCGCCCGGATCAGCGCCGAGGTGAAGGCGATGTCGAATTTCAGGCCGCGCGCCTTGAGCTTCTGGCCGGCGGCCTTGGCCTCGGCGTGGCCCTGTTCGGTCAGGTCGACATCGCGCCAGCCGGTGAACAGGTTCTTCAAATTCCATTCGCTCTGGCCGTGGCGTACGAGCACGAGGGTTCTCGACATGTTTGCTCCTTCAAGAGCAATTCCAGGAAAAGTGTGACGCGGTTTTCCGCCCGGAATTGCGTTAGACAAAGAGGTTTATGGATCAGGCCGGCTCAGCTGAGGCCGAGCACGTCCCGCATCGAATACAGTCCCGGCTTCTTGCCGCGCGCCCAAAGCGCCGCCTTGACGGCGCCCCGAGCGAAGATGGCGCGGTCCTCGGCATGGTGGGCAAGCGTGATGCGCTCGCCGGTGCCGGCCAGCATCACGCTGTGGTCGCCGACGACAGAGCCGCCGCGCAGGGTGGCAAAGCCGATCGAGCCTGTCTTGCGCACGCCGGTGTGGCCGTCGCGGACGCGTACCTCATTGCCTGAAAGCTCGATACCACGCCCGGCGGCGGCGGCTTCGCCCAGCAGCAGCGCTGTGCCCGATGGCGCGTCGACCTTGTGCTTATGGTGCATTTCGAGGATCTCGATGTCGAAATCGTCGGCATCGAGCGCGCGTGCCGCCTGCTCGACCAGCACCGCCAGCAGATTGACGCCGAGGCTCATATTGCCCGACTTGACGATCGTCGCATGGCGCGCCGCCGCCGCGATTTTCGCATTGTCGTCGGCCGTGCACCCGGTCGTGCCGATGACGTGAACGATGCGCGCCTGCGCCGCATAGCCCGCGAATTCGACCGTCGAAGCAGGCGTGGTGAAGTCGAGCACGCCGTCTGCCTTGGCGAAGACCGGCAGCGGATCGTCGCCGATCGGCACGTTGATGATACCGATGCCCGCCAGTTCGCCTGCGTCCTTGCCCAGATAGGGCGAACCCGCCCGCTCGACCGCGCCGATGACCCGCGCGCCGGGGATGGTGTGGATGGCGCGGATCAGCGTCTGGCCCATGCGGCCGGCAGCGCCCACCACCACCAGGCCCATATCGCCTGCTTCGCTCATGTGCTCCTCACAGCAGTCTTCTTCGCACGCGTGGCCCGGACCGGAGTTTGGATCGGCTCGCGGTCCTCGACAAGCCCCAGTCCCTTCTTGCCCTGGATGCGGTGGAAGCGGGAATAGATGCTGTCCGGGTCGGCCATCAGCGTCGCATGGGTGCCTTCCTCGACCAACCGTCCCTCTTCCAGCACGATGATGTGGTCGGCATTGACCACCGTCGACAGCC
>NZ_RZPQ01000927.1:0-2003 GCF_003999135.1 Mesorhizobium sp. M7A.F.Ca.CA.004.06.1.1
GCCAGGAAGAACCGCGGGCCAGATGTGGAAAACCACCACCAGGGCAACGGCTATGCCACGCAGCCCCTGGATTTCAGGCCGCAATGCAACAGGCCCCTCAGAGTTTTCTGTCAACACCACCCGCCTCAGACCTGATTTCAGATCGGCTCGAACTTCACATCCGGCTGGTCGGGACCGCCGGCTTGCCGCAACAGCGCGAGAATGTGTTCGCTCCTGTCAACCTGCTGTCGCCTCCAGTTCGAGGCGTTAGTCACGTGCAGCCAGCCATCGACCACCATGAAAAAATCCTCGGATTGATCATGTCCCGCGCCGAAGCGAAGCGATTTGTTTTCGGCGAACCGAACCAGCGCCGGATCGATCGACCTGTAGAGCACCGGCCAGTTGCCGCCGCCGGAATCCATATGAAACTTGTAGCTCGGGGCGAAATCCAGCCGCCGCCGCAACAGGCTTCCATGGAAAAAACAGAAGCCGGGCCACAGGAACCAGCCGCCTGGTGTCGGCGTATCGCGCCGCACGCTGCCGTATAGGCTCTTGCCCTCCATTCGGTCGCGGATCGAAAATGGTTCAGTTGGAAAGATGTCATGATCGATGAAGCCGAAAAGCTTCGGCCCGAACCCAGGCAAGAAATTCCGCACGATCCAGTTGAGCGCTTGACCGTGCGATCTGCTGACGACCAGCCTGTTCTTCGGCAATGCCACATAGGGGACATGCTGGCGACGGCAGAGATCGCGGATCGCTTCCCTTGCATCGTCCTTGTTGCTGTTGTCGAAAACGATGTAGCTTTCGTGCTCGGCCAGGTATCTGCGTACCAGGTGGATTTGCCATTCGATCATTTCGGGCCGGTTGAAGGCTACGGTGGCTATGATCGTATCGCGGAAAGCCTGCTCTCGCCCCTGCAATTCGCTGACCGGCGCGGATGTCCTCAGGAAGCGAAACACCCGCCAATGATAGCGCAGCAGCGCCTCGCGTCTTGGCGGCCTGTTCAGCCTCTCCCATTCCGCAACGGTAATTCTGGGCTGATCGACGTCTTCCGGAGCGTCAGAAGCCACCATGTCGTGCTCCTGCATGTGCCGTTCGACGGCTCAGTTCTGCTGGATCGAAATGCCCTTGTCGTCGATCTTGAGTTCGACGCCCTTGGGTTTGGTCTGCTCGCGATAGACGTAGATGCCGAGGGCAATGACCACGACGACGAGCGCGCCAATGACGAGATAGAGCGTATTCTGTTTCATGGCGCGCTCTTTGCGTTGTCGAGCCTCAGGCTCGTTTCAGGACCTTGACCAGCACCAGCAGGATGATGGCGCCGATGGTGGCATGGATGATCGCGGCGAGAGTGCCGCCGCCGATGGAAAATCCGATCCTCGGAAACAGCCAGCCGGCGATGAACGCGCCGACGATGCCGACGATGATGTTGCCGATAAGGCCGAAGCCGAAACCGGAAACGATAAGACCGGCGAGCCAGCCGGCGATGGCACCGATGATGATGAAGACGAGCAGGCTTTCGACACCCATAGAGAGTTCCTCCGAGCAAGAGGGCGACGGCGGAACGGAAAGCTCCGAATCGGCCTCGATATCAACGGCTTCAGGCTATTCGAAAGCGACCAGCCTCACCAGCGGCGCCATCACTAGAGCAATTCTAGGAAAAGTGTAAAGCGGTTTTCCGTCCAAAATTGCGTCAAAACAAAGAGTTAGAGCAGCTCGCCGTTTCCGTGAAACGGTGAACTGCTCTAGTCGTCATCGTCGCTTGCGGCAGGGCGCCAGCTGGTCGGCTCGACCTTCTTTTGCGTGTGACTGTCGATATAGACCCACCAGCCGTCGTCGCGATATTGCGCGATGGATTCGTTGATCACGCCGTCGCTGTCCTTCCACGTGACGGAGACCTTGGAGCCGTCTGTCGGCGCGGTCGCAATCGGCTTTCTGTCCGCCATGTCATCATCCCCCAATTGCACCGACAAACTGAGCCGACAGAACGCCGCGGCCCGCATCCGGTTCCAGCCGGTACCGGC
>NZ_RZPQ01000928.1:0-2001 GCF_003999135.1 Mesorhizobium sp. M7A.F.Ca.CA.004.06.1.1
GCTATGGCCTGACGCTGGCCTCGTTCCGGCTGACCGGCAACATCGCAGAGACCGCCAGCGGCCGCCTGATCGAACAGCCCGAAGTCACGGCACTGCTGGCCGATTTCTTTGACGCGCAAGCCGATTGGCAAAACATTACTGACGGCGCGTCAGAAGCCCTGGCAGGGCTTGGCGATCGCGCGGAAATCATCTTGCTGACGGCCATGCCGCACAAACACCGTGCCGTGCGTCGCGTCCATCTCGACGCGCTTGGGCTGAGCTACCCGCTTCTGACCACTGAAATGGCCAAAGGGCCGGCAGTGGCCAAGCTTCGCGGCAAGGCCGGCCGACCGGTGGTCTTCGTCGACGATCAGCCGCACAATCTGGCGTCGGTACGGGAATCGGTCGCCGACGCCGAACTGTTCCACCTGATGGCCGACAATTCGCTGCGCGCATTCCTGCCGCCGGTGACGGACGATGTGGTCGTCGTCCAGGACTGGCACGAGGCAGCGCCCAAGATCGCAAGCGCGCTGGGGCTCTGAACTCCAGCTTCAGGGTTCAGTTCGCACCTGCGCCGCCGCTGTCGTCTCCGCTGTCATCGGCGCCGTCACCATCATCCAGGCTGTCGTCCACGGCCGGATCGGCGGGCTTCAGCATGACGCCATTGACGGTGACCGAGCCATCGGCCTTGGCATTGACGATCCATTCCAGCCGGCCGTCGGGCAGCGTCTTGCCAAAGCCCTTCGCCATGAGAGCGACTGGCACGTATTGGCCAACCTCCGGTTCCGACTTTGCCGCTTCCTGCAGGCCTTCGACAAGCTTGTCGAAGCCGGCGACATCGACGGTTACGCTTCCTTCGGGCTTTTCGCCTGGGAATGTCATCTCGCCTTCCAGCGCGATCTCCGTGTCCTTGTTCTTCACGGTGCTGTGGCCAAGCACGACCTTCGGCATCTTGGCCATGAAGTCGACTTTAAGCTGCTCGCCGAATTCGGCCGGCAGCGGCGGATTCTTATTGAGATCAAAAGCTTCGATCGCCTTCTTCGCCATGCTGTCGAGATCGATATTGGCGCCGCCAAAGTTCAAATCGACATCGGTGGGCAACAACCCCACGCTCCAGCTCGGCAGAAGCTGGGTCGGCACGGTCAGCCCCGATGCCTTGATGCCGTACGTGATCGTGCCGTTCTGGGCCACGCCATCGGTGCCGAACACGGTGCTGAGCTGGGTGGCGCCGAAATTGCCGACCGGGCTTTCCACCGCGAAATCCTTAAAACCGTAGGTCCCGTCGATACGCTGCCAAAGCGGCAAGGCGGCGAGCAGAAGCGATTTGAGCTGCGCCTGGTTGGCCTTCAGCGTCGCCTCGTCCTCGTTGGCCACCGCAAATGCCAGGAGGTCGAGCAATGGCTTGGTCCGCACGCCCTTGCCGCTGGCTTCGACCGACAGTTCCGGCGACCTGACGGTGACCGGGAATTTCAACCCGCTCTCCGGATCGTCGAAATCGATCGCTTCGACAAAGCTCGACACCTTTTGCGAGGTTGTGAAATCGACGCCCCCGGTCGCCGACTTGGTCGCGGCAACGGTCGCGATGCCGGCGCCCGTGCTGGCTTCCATGTGCTGCTTGGCATCCTTCGATGCCATCGTCATGCCGGCCATCGAGCTGGTGCCGCTGGTGAAGGCCGCCAGATTTGGATCGTAGACGCCCGAACCCTTGCCGTCCTTGATCGAAAACTGAGTGCTTTGCAGCCCTTCGGGTCCGTTGAACTCGAAGGAGGCAGTTTGGGAGAAATCCATGGAGACATCCCAGGACCCGTCGCTGCGCGGCTTGACCATCAGGGCATAGGGCGCGAAGTCGAACTTCAGCAGTTTCTGGTCCGGAAACGATGCCGCAAGTGCCTTGAAATCGAACAGGATCCTGTAGGCGCCACCTTCAAGCGAAACCTTCAAAATGCCTTTGTCGATGGCCTGCTTGCCGACATAGCGGGACAAGTCGTCGGATAATTGCTTCGCACCCTGACTATCGACGGT
>NZ_RZPQ01000929.1:0-2000 GCF_003999135.1 Mesorhizobium sp. M7A.F.Ca.CA.004.06.1.1
ATCCGGCCCGGGGACAAGAATTTTGAGCGGGCGGTTTGCATCGCGCTCGTCGCGGCCGCCGCGGACGCTTGTCGGTTGGCCGCCGAGCTGTCGCGCCGGGCCGAAAAACTCCTGGCGGTGGCGCCGAAACTGCGCGCCAAAGGCGCCGGCGACGTAATCTTTCTGCTGCTCAGTGAAGACGCCGTGTCCGGATCGCTGACGACGGACAATCTGTCGCGCTTTGCATCGCGACGGCTGTTCGAACGGCTGCAGCAACTGGAGGTCGTGCGCGAGCTCTCCGGCCGCCCCACATTCCGGCTGTTCGGGCTGTAGCGATGAGCGAAGCGTCCGCCCGCCGCAAGCCAAACGATCAGCCGGCGCTGCTCGACACCGAACTGGAACATCTGCCGCCGGAGCTGCGCTGGTGCGAATGGATGGCCCGCGTCGAAGCGGTGATCTTTGCGGCAAATGAACCGGTGACACGTAGTGTCCTCGCGCGGGTGGTGGGAAAAAACTGCAATATCGAGCTGATCATCGACGACATTCGCGCCGAACTCGCCGGCCGCCCTTACGAGCTGGTCGCGGTCGCCGGCGGCTGGCAGCACCGGACCAAAAAGGTTTTTGGCGACGCCATTCACGCAGCCTTCGGCACGGCAGCGGGCGAGGGAGCAAAAGAACTGTCGCAGGCGGAGGCGCTTGTCTTGATGTGCATTGCCTATTTCCAGCCGATCACCCGTGGCGAGCTGTCGAGCTTTTTCGGCAAGGAGGTGTCACGTGACCTGATCGGCGTGCTGCGCGCTGAGCAGCTGGTCGCCTCGGGGCCGCGCAGCCCGCAGCCGGGCGCGCCCTACACCTATGTGACGACCAAAACTTTTCTGTCGCAGTTCGGGCTCGACACGCTGCGCCAGCTGCCGGATTTCGAGGCGCTCGAGGACGCCGGGCTGCTGTCGAAGGAGAAGCTGCTGGATCATCCCAGGGTTTGCAGATATCGACGATGATGGCGCCAGCGCCGCGCTCGACGAATAGATGATCCCATCACGGCGGGACACACGCGATCTCGCCGCTCGTCACATAGAAGATTGCGCCACGCACGCCGTCTGGTCTCGCCGGCTGGGTCCTTCGCGTGACGGAAGGGAGGTGGCGGCACGCGTCCGCTTGTCGATGAAGGATAAGCGAACAGGCAATTGATCGAGCCTGGTCGCACATGTCGATCACCATTGAGAGCTCTCGAAGGGAGAAAGTTCAATTGAACCACGTCTACCTTGAGCTTCTCGCGACGATTGAGGCGTTAAGATCCAGCCCATCGGGGCGACCATTCAGACGCTGATGGACAAGGTTCGCGACCTTTCACAGACGATCAAAGCCCTGAAAGACGATCTCCACCAGACAGCCGGCTATGGCCTGCTAAGAACCTAGCCAGCCGGCGAGTGCCCATCCCGGCCATTGTCAGCGAGGCGGCCATCCCAACAAGATCGCCTTGCCGCCACCGCCAATGGCGGATGCTGACAGCAGCGCCATAAGAACGCCAACGTAGATGGGGAAGATCATCCTCGGGCTATTCGTCCTTCCAAATGACAGTCTTCCCCCGAAAATCCCAATGAAATTTGAGGTTGGCTTTCAGTACCTCGGTGGGGATCCTCGGCTCGATCGCTGTGTGGAGAGCGTTATACGTTTCTCGGCAGAAGCTCGGCGGCGGGACATTCAGCTTGTACCCCGACGGGTACCTAAAATCTTGCTGAGAATTCATCAGGTCAAGGTTGTTGGCAATCATCTTCACGTTCCCAATCGGCGGCATTCCTAGGGCCACTGCGGCTTCGTAAATGTCCTCGATCTTGTGACCGAAGCCGAGCCGGAGACCGCGTTTCGACACGCCCTTTGAAGCTAGATACGCTTTCAAGAGGAGTTCTAGGTGTGAGCTTTCGAGAGGTTGTCCATTCGGACCGGACCGAGGAGACTGGAGTTACCACGCTTCAGCATCCATCGGAGGGTCCGAATGAACATCCACAAGAATGCCCGTCTCA
>NZ_RZPQ01000092.1:0-12738 GCF_003999135.1 Mesorhizobium sp. M7A.F.Ca.CA.004.06.1.1
CCCCGACTTCGTCCTGATCGGCCATTCCGGCTCGACCTCGGCGCACCCGACCGCCTTGCTGATCGCTGAGCAGATCAAGCAGCGGGAGCCGGCGACCATCATCGTCTATGGCGGCGTTTTCCCGACCTATCATTGGCGCGACATCCTGGCCGCTACCGATGCTTTCGACTTCATCGTGCGCGGCGAGGGCGAGGCGACCGTCGTGGCGCTGGTCGAGGCGCTGGAAATGCACCAGCCGCCGGCGAGCGTGGCCGGCATCGCCTATCGCGACGATCTCAGCCGCCCCTTCGCCACACAGGCGGCCATGACCATTGCCGACCTCGACGCCTACCGCGTCGGTTGGGAGCTGATTGAGCACTCGCGGTACAGTTACTGGGGCGGCAAGCGGGCCGTGGTCATGCAGTTTTCGCGCGGCTGTCCGCATCTGTGCAATTATTGCGGCCAGCGCGGCTTCTGGACCCGCTGGCGGCATCGCGATCCGGTGAAATTCGCCAGGGAGATCGCCTGGCTGCACCGCGAGCACGGCGTCGAGCTGATCAATCTCGCCGACGAGAATCCGACGGTCTCGAAGAAGGCCTGGCGTGCCTTCCTCGACGCCCTTATCGCCGAGAACGTGCCGGTGCTGATCGTCGGTTCGACCCGTGCCGACGACATAGTGCGCGATGCCGACACCCTGCATCTCTACCGCAAGGCCGGCGTCATCCGCTGGCTGCTCGGCATGGAAAACACCGACGAGCAGACGCTTCAATTGATCCGCAAGGGCGGCAGCACATCATCCGACCGCGAGGCGATAAGGCTGCTGCGCCTCAACGGCATCCTGTCGATGGCGACCTGGGTGGCCGGCTTCGAGGACGAAGGGTTCCGCGATCTGTGGCGCGGCTTTCGCCAGCTCATCGCCTATGACCCCGACCAGATCCAGGCGCTCTATGTGACGCCGCATCGCTGGACGCCGTTCTTCCGCATCGCGCGGGATCGCAAGGTGATCCAGCAGGATGCGCGCTTGTGGGATTACAAGCACCAGGTGCTGCAGATGACGCGGCTGAAACCCTGGATGCTGTTCTTCAGCGTCAAGCTGATCGAGCTGGCGGTGCAATCACGGCCGAAGGCGCTGGCCCGCATCCTGTTACACAAGGATCCCGAGCAGCGGCATTCGATGCGCTGGTACACACAGATGGGCCGCCGCGTCTGGTTCCGCGAGGTCTGGGGTTTTCTGGTCCGCGACGTCAGGGTGAAAGACGGCCCGACGCTGGCTGAATTCTGGGGCGCGCCGCAGGACGCCGAGGAGGAATCGATGACGGTTTCACGGCCGGCCAGAAAGCTCGCCATTCCCACCATCGGCAATATTGAAGATTCCGAGGCGAAAAAGTTAGCCGGCTGACGAGCCCCTCAGGGCACGATCAGCGTGCCGGCGCCATGTTCGGTGAACAGTTCCAACAGCACCGCATGCGGCGTCTTGCCGTTGAGGATGACGACGCCTTCGACACCGCGTTCGATCGCTTCGATGCAGGTCTCGACCTTGGGGATCATGCCGCCCGAGACCGTGCCGTCCTTGATCAGCGCCTTGGCCTCGGCCACGGTCAGTTCGTCGATCAGCTTCTTGTTCTTGTCGAGCACACCAGGCACGTCGGTGAGGAACAGCAGGCGCGTCGCCTGGCAGGCGCCGGCAATGGCGCCGGCGAAGGTGTCGGCATTGATGTTGTAGGTGTGGCCGTCGCGCCCTGGCGCCACCGGCGCCAGCACCGGGATCATTTCGGAGCGTGCCAGAAGATCGAGCAAGGTGCGGTCGACCTCGACCGGCTCGCCGACGAAGCCGAGATCGAGCACGCGCTCGATGTTGGAGTCCGGATCGATCATGGTCTTGCGAGCCTTTTCGGCGAAAACCATGTTGCCGTCCTTGCCGCAGAGACCGATCGCCCATTCGCCCTCGGCGTTGATCAGCGCGACGATCTCCTTGTTGATCGAACCGGCCAGCACCATTTCGACGATCTCGACCGTCTTCTGGTCGGTGACGCGCAGGCCGCCCTCGAACTTGGATTCGATGCCCATCTTGGCCAGCATGGCGCCGATCTGCGGGCCGCCGCCATGGACGACGATCGGGTTGACGCCGGACTGCTTGAGCAGCGCGATGTCGCGCGCGAAGGCCTTGCCGAGTTCGATATCGCCCATGGCATGGCCGCCATATTTCACCACGACCGTCTTGTGTTCGTAGCGCTGCATGTAGGGCAGCGCCCGCGACAACAGGGCTGCCTGCATTTCGGCGGTGGCGGTTATTTCCGTCATCGGTTTGGTTCCCGGCTTTTTATTTTAAGCACGTCGTTGTCCCAAAACCCCTGGACACTTTTGGGCGACATGCATCAGGTAAGGACGGCGGCGTCTTAGCGGGAATTGGCGCCGCCCGCAAATGGCTTTGCTGTCATATTCAAGCGCTTCACGACCTCGTCATCGTGTCGGCACCATCAGCGGCGCCCTGCGGTCCAGCCAACCCGAGATCTTCTCCATCTGCGCGGCGAGCGACAAAAGCGTCTCTTCGTCGCCCGGACGGCCGGCCGCCTGGACGCCGAGCGGCAGGCCGGCGTCAGTGACATGGACCGGCAGCGCGATCGACGGCTGGCCGCTGACATTCTGGATCGCCGGCCAATGGGTGAACCAGAGGCTCTTGTCCATCAATTGGCCGAAGAACGGCTTCAGCTTCAGCAAGGGTGTCAGGTGAAGCTTGTCGAGCAGGTTCTCGATGAGCTCGTCGGCGCCTTTGGGATCCATGGCGCCGCAGGCGAGCGGCGGGTGGGCAATGACCGGCATCAGCACGGCGTCGTACTGCACGGTCTCCGAAATCAGCTGCCGCGAGGCGGCATGCAGCCGCTGCAGGTCGGCATAGGTCTCGCCGGCCGACACCATTTCGCCGAAGCGGGCGAGCACCCGCGTCGCCCGCTCGATGTCACCGGTAACGGAACGGCCGACGCGCAGCGCTTCGGCCCGCATCGTGCCGGCGACGGCGGAGGCAACCGTCCTGCAGAAATCGGCGAAGAAATCGCGGCCGATAAAGGGCAGGTCGATCTCCTCGACCGTGTGGCCGCCCTCGCGGGCAAGCGCCACCGCCTTGTCGAGCGCCTTGAGCGTCTCGTCCGAGATCGGCAGGCCAAGCGGGGATTTGCGGTACACGGCCAGGCTGAGCTTGCCGGGGTCGCGCGCCGCGGCGGCCGCGAACGTGCCTTTCGGCGGCGGCGCGGCATAGGGCGACAGAGGATCGGACCCATGGGTGAGGTCGAGCAGCAGCGCGCAATCACGCACCGAACGGGTGAGCGCATGGTCGACGACCATGCCGTACCAGCTTTCGCTCACCAGCGGCGTCAGCGGTGTGCGGCCGCGCGACGTCTTCAGGCCGACAAGCCCGGTGCAGGCGGCAGGCACGCGGATCGAGCCGCCGCCATCGGAGGCATGTGCCACCGGCACTACGCCGGCTGCGACCAGTGCAGCCGCACCACCCGACGAGCCGCCGCTGGTGTGACCGGTGTTCCACGGATTGCGGGTGATGCCGAAGGCCCTGGATTCGGTCATCAATCGAAGCCCGTGCTCCGGCGATGTCGAGGTGACGATCGGGATAAGTCCGGCAGCGATGTAGCGGTCGGTCAGCACCGAATTGACATCGGCCAGCCATGCCGGAATGCGGCTGCCGCCATGCGTCGGCACGCCCCTGATGGCGATGCCGAGATCCTTGATGGCGAAGGGAACACCGGCCAGCGGCAGCGAAGGGTCGACGGTCTTGGCGCGGGCCCGCGCGGCATCGTAGAGCGGTTCGGCCGTGGCATTGATGTCGGGACGGGTGGCCTCGGCGCGGGCAATCGCGGCGTCGGTCAGCTCGACGGCCGAAACCTCGCCCTTGCGGACCAGATCGGCGAGGCCCGCGGCATCTTCTTCCCAAAGGATCCGTTCGACCGACATGCGCGCTCCCCCCATCACTGAGGGCAAGCTAGCCAGTGGCGATTCCATTGGCAATCGGTCGACGGACCCGGCTGGCGACACACAAAAGCTTAGGCGTGCACAAGGTTATTTCCGCCGTTGCAAATACATTGCAATCGCCTAACTTGCCGCGGATGACGCCGCAGGACATCACCAAGCTGATCGTCCGGACTTCGATGAAGGATCGGGCCGCGTTCGATCTGCTTTACCGGCAGACCAGCGCGAAACTTTTTGGCGTCTGTCTTCGTGTATTGAACGACCGGGGAGATGCGGAAGAAGCGCTACAGGAAGTCTTCGTCAAGATATGGACGAAGGCGGATCGTTTTGCCGTCTCCGATCTAAGCCCGATCTCCTGGCTGGTGGCAATTGCGCGTAATCATGCGATCGATCGCATACGAGCGCGGCGCAGGCCTGCCGCCGACATCGATGCCGCGCTCGACGTGGCCGATCCGGCGCCGGGGCCTGAAGCGATGGCGGTGGCGGGAGACGAATCCGAACGTATCCACCATTGTCTCGATGAGTTGGAGAAGGACCGGGCAGCCGCCGTCCGGGGCGCCTATCTCAAGGGCGAGAGCTATGCCGAACTGGCGGAGCGCCATGGCGTGCCGCTGAACACGATGCGTACATGGCTGCGCCGCAGCCTGTTGAAACTCAGAGAATGTCTGGAAAGATGACGCTGGCAGAAGACACAGGACCGGAACGTGGAGGCGACGACCTGCTCGCCGCCGAATACGTTCTCGGCGTGCTCGATGCCGACGAACGCCAGATCGTCGCCCGCCGCATCGATGCGGATACGGTTTTTGCTCGTCTTGTCGAGGGATGGGAGGTCCGTCTCTCACCGCTGGCCGCCGCCTACCCGGAAATCGAGCCGCCGGTTTCGGTGAAGACCGCGGTCGACCGCCGGCTGTTCGCGAACGCTGCCGCCGTGACCACGCCCGCCGAATCGCGCGGCGGCCTGTGGTCCAGCCTCGCTTTCTGGCGCGGCCTTGCCGCGGCTGCGGTTGCGGCACTGGCGATTTACATTGCCGTGCCAGTCCTCAACCCGCCGGTCGAGGAGCCGCAGGCGCGCCTCGTCGCTTCGCTGGCCGCCGAAGGCAGCGACGTCAGATATCTTGCCGTCTACGACGCCGCGCATCACGAAGTCGGCCTGTCGCATGTCTCCGGTGAGCGTGCTTCCGGCAAGGACTTCGAGCTGTGGATGATCGAGGGCAAGAACCCGCCGGTCTCGATGGGCGTCATTCCGACCGGTGCTACGGCACATATCGTCGTCTCGCCGGCGGCCCAGCAGAAGCTTGCCCAGGGCGCGGTGCTTGCCGTCAGCCTCGAGCCGTCAGGCGGTTCGCCGACCGGACAGCCGACCGGACCGGTGGTCGCCGCCGGCGACCTGAAGAGCATCTGACCGGCTCTTGGCGTCGCCAGACTCAAAATAGAGTACCTGAAGTGTATCTCCCACCTTCCACGCCCGTAGACAGCATGGTAGCCGGCAAGCGGTTGCGTGGCAAAATCTCTTCGGCATCCCGGATAAAATAAAAAATAAGAATATTTCTGAAACTCCCGCACTTCTGTTCCGTATCTCCTCGCGTCCCCAAAAATGGGAAGAGAAAAACCCGAGGAGTTTGACATCATGCGTAGATACGCCACCCTTTTGCTCGCCGGTACGATCGCCGTTTCGGCCCTTGCCACCGCTGCCTATGCCGAAAACCCGATGGTTGGCGGCGCCGCGATGTATGCTAACAAAAACATCGTCGAGAACGCCGTGAACTCGAAGGACCACACCACGCTGGTCGCCGCCGTGAAGGCCGCCGGCCTTGTCGAGACACTGCAGGGCGCCGGTCCGTTCACCGTGTTCGCTCCGACCAACGAGGCCTTCGCGGCCCTTCCGGCCGGGACGGTCGAGACGCTGCTCAAACCTGAAAACAAGGACAAGCTCACCAAGATCCTGACCTGCCATGTCATCGGCGCCAAGGCGATGGGGGCGGATGTCGCCGCGATGGCCAAGGCTGACGGCGGCGCCCACAAGGTCAAGACGGTCGGCGGCTGCGAGCTGTCGCTCAAGGCCGACGGCGGCAAGGTCACCGTCACCGACGAGAGCGGCAATGTCGCCAATGTGACGATCGCCGATGTCGAACAGTCCAATGGCGTCATCCACGTCATCGACAAGGTTCTTTTGCCGAAGATGTAACAAGGGGATTGCTGCCGGCGAACTGGCAGCAAGGGCCCTCCGTCGATTGCACGATCCCGCTACCGTGATCCGCAATTGACCCGCGCACTCCGCGCCGCCCATATTCGGATGTGGGAGGGCGCGGAGTGTTCGTTCGAGGGGGCTACCGTCACCGGCTTTTGATTTCCGCGCGGCGGTATAGTTTGGCAAAAGGACATCAGGAGGAACCGGTCATGAACCGTCGCGACTTTCTTTTGAGCGGTGCCGCCGCCATCGGCGTCGTCGGGGCCGCAGCAACGATGCTGCGCATGGGCGATCCGCAGGCAGCACAGGCCGCCGAAAAATTCGAAGTCACCAAGACCGACGCCGAGTGGAAAGCCATCCTGTCGCCGGCCGCCTTCGACGTGCTGCGCAAGGAAGGCACGGAGTATCCCGGCACCAGCCCGCTGCTCAACGAACACCGTAAGGGCATCTTCGCCTGTGCCGGCTGCGACCTGCCGGTCTATTCGTCGGAGACGAAATTCGATTCCGGCACCGGCTGGCCGAGCTTCTGGCAAGAGATCCCCAAGGCTATCGGCACGACCGTGGACCGCTCGCTCGGCATGACGCGCACCGAGGCGCATTGCCGCCGCTGCGGCGGCCATCTCGGCCACGTCTTCGACGACGGTCCGGCGCCGACCGGCCTGCGCCACTGCATCAACGGCGTCGCGCTGACCTTCAAGCCCGCCACAGCCTGACAAATTCCAACTGGATATGAAAAACTCCGGGCTTGCGGCCCGGAGTTTTTTGCGCGGTCAGAGCTTTTTCGGGCGTGGACTGGAGGAGCTTCCCGAAACAGCTGCCCACGTATCTCTGTCTTGTCGCAATTCCTGACGGAAAACCGCCTTACACTTTTCCTGGAATTGCTCCGGTATCAGTGGCCGCCGCCACCACCTCCACCCGCCGCCGCGGCCGGCTTGCGGATCAACATGGTGAACAGGCCAAGCGTCGCAAACAGCACCGTCAGCATGAAGAACACATCCATGAATGACAGCAGCGCCGCCTGCTGCTGGACCATGCCCGACAGCTTGGAGATGGCAGCACTTGTCGCATCCAGGCCGGGGGTTTGCTCGAAATTGAGCGTCATGTTCTGCAGCTTGGTCTGCGCGGCTTCACTGCCCCATTGCACATGCTCGGAGAGCCTTGCGTAGTGGAAGGCATTGCGGTCGATCAGCACGGTGTTGATCAGCGCGAGGCCAACCGCACCGCCAAGGTTGCGGGTGAGATTGAACAGGCCGGACGCATTCTTCAGCCGCTCGGGCGGCAAGGTGCCGAGCGCGATGTTGTTGATCGGCACCATGCACAGCATCATCGAACAGCCGCGCAGGATCTGCGGGATGAGCAGCTCGTTGAAATCCCAGTCGGCGGTCAGATGCGTCATCCACCAGGTGCCGGTGGCGAAGCCGAAGAAGCCGATCATCATCATCAGCCGCGGGTCCATCTTGTTCGACAGGATGCCCGAGATCGGCGCGGTGAAGAACATGGCCAGGCCGCTGACGAACAGCGCCTCGCCGATCATCATCGAATCGTAGCCACGGATGCGCCCGAGATACACCGGGTAGAGATAGGTCAGGCCGTAAAGGCCGATGCCGATGACGAAGGAAAACAGCGAGCCGAAGGCGAAGTTGATGTTGGTGAAGGCCTTCAGGTCGACGATCGGCTCCTCGGCGGTGAACACCCGCCAGAAGAACAGCACCGCGCCGATGGTCATGACAATGGCGCAGATGAAGACGCCCTGGTCCTGCAGCCAGTCATTGTTGGGGCCTTCCTCGAGCACATATTCCATGCAGCCCAGGAAAGCCGCCATGCCGGCGAGGCCCCACCAGTCGAACTTGCTGAACAGCTTGAGGTTGGGCTTGTCGAAGTCGATCAGCGTCCAGGCCGCCGCTGTCACCAGGATGCCGGGCACGACATTGACCAGGAACAGCCAGTGCCAGGACATGGCATGGCTGATATAGCCGCCGACAGTCGGGCCGATGGTCGGCGCCAACGTCGCCACCAGGCCGATCATCGGCGAGACGAAGGCGCGGCGCGAGGGCGGGAAGATGGTGAAGGCAGCGGCGAAGACGCTCGGTATCATGCCGCCGCCGATGAAGCCCTGGACGGCGCGGTAGACAATCATCTGGTCGATGTTGGTGGCAGTCGCCGCCAGCGCACTGGCCGCGGTGAAGCCCGCCGCCGAGATCGTGAACAGCACCCGCGTCGACAGCATCCGGCTGAGGAAGCCCGACAGCGGGATCATCACCACTTCGGCGATCAGATAGGCGGTCTGCACCCACGGGATTTCGTCGGAGCTGGCGCTCAGGCCGGCCTGGATTTCCGACAGCGAGGCGGAGACGATCTGGATATCGAGGATGGCCATGAACATGCCGAACACCATCGCCAGGAAGGCGATGACGCGCCGCGTCGAAATGGTGTCAGGCACAGCCGGCCTCGCCGGCGGCGCTCCTGCTGTCAGGGTTGCGGTTGCCATGGCATTGCTCCCGTCGCCGCTCAGTTCGCGGCCACTGGGCCCGACCCGGATGGGGCGGTGCGGCTGTCGACGTCGACGATGACGCTCAGGCCGGCGCGCAGTTTGCCGCTCTTCAGGACATCTGCGGGCACATCGATGCGGACCGGAACGCGCTGCACGACCTTGGTGAAGTTGCCGGTGGCGTTTTCGGGCGGCAGCAGCGAGAACACGGCACCCGAAGCCGGCGCCAGCGACGAGACGGTTCCCTCGAAGTCCTGGCCGTCGGTCGCATCGACCGAGATCTTCACCTTCTCTCCGGGCACCAGCCGGGCAAGCTGCGTCTCCTTGAAGTTGGCGACGATGTAGAGCTTGTCCATCGGCACGATGACGGCGAGCTTCTGGCCGGGGCTGACAAGGTCGCCCTGTTCGACCGAGCGGTTGCCGACGATGCCGTCATAAGGCGCCTTGAGCACGGTGAAGGAAAGATCGCGCAGCGCCTTGTCATGGCTGAGCTGCAGGGACGCCAGCGTGCTCGCCGATTCCGCGCGTTGCGCCTGCAGCACGCCGATATTGGCCTGCGCGGCGGCGATCGTCGCGTCGGCGCCGACAAGGGCGGCATCGGCCTGCTGGACCGCCGTCTGGGCGTCGTCCAGCTGCGCCTGCGTGCCGACATGGGTCTTGAGCAGCTGCGAGGCGCGCGCCGCGACCTTGGCCGCATTGTCGGCCGCGGCCTGATCGGCGACCTTCTGCGCCTGCGCCTGCTGCAGCGAGGCGCGCGCTGCTTCAGTCTGGGCGTCGATACGGTCGAGCGTCTTGCTCAAGGTGGCGATCTGCGCCTCGGCCTGGGCGACGGCAATCTTGTAATCGCCGTCATCGACGACGAGCAGCGGATCGCCGGCCTTGACCTGCTGGTTCTCGCTGACCTTGACCTGATCGACATAGCCGGAAATCTTGGGCGAGATGAACGCCATGTCCGCCTGGACATAGGCATCGTCCGTCGAGATCATGAAGCGGCCCGTGGTCCAGTAATCGTAACCATACCAGGCGCCGGCGCCCAGCAAGGCGACGCCGATGACCGGCAGCAGGAAGGAACGCACCGAACGCTTCTTCTTGGCCGGAGCCTCTGCCGGTGGCGACGAGACCGGCTGGACAGGCACTTCCGGAGCTTCCGTCGCCGGCGCAACCTTGGCGTTGGGAAAGGGACGGACTTCGGCAGTGGTCGGCGCGTTCGAGGACATGACATCTCTCTAAAGTTATAATATAATACTGAACCGTTCGGTTCGATCCGGCCGTTGACATAGCGCGTAAACAGGACCATATCAAGGGCAATCGAACCGCTTGGTTCGAATTATTTTCGAGGTGTGACTTTCATGGCCGAGACCCCGCCCAATGTCGAAAACGAGTCGTGCGACGACCTGTTGGAAAGCTTGCGTCGTGGCCGCCCGGCCGCGGGGCAGGATCCGGTCAAGCGCAGCCAGATCATCGACGGCGCCCGTCGTGTCTTCATCGACAAGGGCTTCGAAGCCGCCTCGATGAACGACATCACCCGCGAGGCCGGTGTCTCCAAGGGTACGATCTACGTCTATTTCGCCAACAAAGAAGAGCTGTTCGAAGCGCTGATCGAGGAAGAGCGCGGCACCATCTTCAAGAACATGTATGACGTGCTGGACAATGCCGACAACCTGCGCGAGACGCTGGTGAAGTTCGGCAAGGTGCTGGCCCTCAAGATCACGTCGGCCAAGGTGATCCAGGCGCAGCGCACGGTGATCGGTGCATCCGACCGGATACCCGACATGGGCGCGCGGTTTTACGAGCGCGGTCCCAAGCGTGGCCACGACAAGGTCGCGGCCTTTCTCAATGCTGCCATCGAGCGCGACCTGCTGCGCATCGACGATGTCGATCTTGCCGCCTATCAGTTCACCGAACTGTGCCTGGCCGGTCTGTTCCGCCAGTGCATCTTCGCCTACCGCACCAAAGCCCCGACCCAGGACGAGATCGACCGCATCGTCAGGTCAGGCGTCAGCATGTTCCTCAAGGCATACGGCACCGAAAGGCTTGTGGCGGAAGAAGGCCACCAGACGATTGCTATCGAGGCCAAGCCGTAGGCCATGCTCTAAGCTGTGGATGCTTAGCCGCCATTGGCGGCAAGCACGATGGCCGCCTGCAATTCCTGGAGGCCCTCGGCCTTTTCAGAAGAGGTGGCCAGTACGAACGGGAACGCCGCCGGCCGCTTCTTGATCTTTGCCAGCGTCTCCTCGATCAGCCTCGGCACGCCGGCAGTCTTGATCTTGTCGGTCTTGGTCAGCACGATCTGGTAGGACACCGCCGCCTTGTCGAGCAGCGACAGCACTTCGTCGTCCTTGGCCTTGATGCCGTGGCGGGCGTCGATCAGCACATAGACGCGCTTCAGCGTGACGCGGCCCTTGAGATAGTCGAAGACCAGCTTGGTCCACTCGTCGACCTTCTCCTTCGGCGCGGTGGCATAGCCATAGCCGGGCATGTCGACCAGCGCCAAGGGCGGCAGGTCGGCGCCCTCACCCGAAAATCCGTCCGGCACGAAATAGTTGAGCTCCTGCGTGCGCCCCGGCGTGTTGGAGGTGCGCGCCAGCCCCTTCTGGTTGACCAGCGCGTTGATCAGCGACGACTTGCCGACATTCGAGCGGCCGGCAAAGGCGATTTCCGGCGGCCCTTCCGGCGGCAGGAATTTCATGGCCGGCACGCCGCGGATGAAGATCCACCCCCGCGTAAACAGTTCGGTGCCGATTATGCTGCTGTTCAGAGCGTTCAAGCTGCTGCCTCCAGAAGAGAAATATCGGCGCCCCGGATAGCATCGAGGTTGCGACTGACCTTGTCCACCGGCCAGTCCCACCACGCCACCGCCAGCAGCCGCCTGATTGTCCGGTCGTCGAAACGCATCTTCACCACCTTGGCCGCATTGCCGGCGACGATCGCATAGGGCGGCACGTCGTGCGTCACCACCGATTTCGCGGCGATGATGGCGCCGTGGCCGATTTCCACCCCGGGCAAGATCACCGCCTCCATGCCGATCCAGACGTCGCTGCCGACAATGGTGTCGCCGCGCACTTCCTTCGACCACGTCGCCGGGTCAAAACCCTTTTCCCAGCCATGGCCAAAGATATTGAACGGATAGGTCGAAAAGCCGGACATAGCATGGTTGGCGCCGTTCATGATGAAGCGCGCGCCCTCGGCGATGGCGCAGAACCGACCGATGATCAGCTTGTCGCCGATGAAGGGATAGTGGTGCAGCACGCATTTCTCGGCGAATTTATCCGGCCCGTCGGGGTCGTCATAATAGGTGAAGTCGCCGATCTCGATGTTCGGCGCATTCACCAGTCCCTTGAGGAAGCCGACGCGGGTATGCATCGGGATCGGGTGCTTGATGTCTGGGTTGGGTCCGTCCATGTCGAAATCCGTCAGAGAAATGGCAGCCAGGCACATCCGAAACTCGATGCGCCCGTTCAAAATAGCGTGATCCGCCCTATAGCACCAATCGGGCGACGAGCGAGCTTTCCTTGACGGCCTTGCTCATTTGCCGCCGCGGCAGATCACGATCGGATCGGACATTGCGCTGTCGAAACCGCTGCCCTGATAGACGGTGACGTTCGCCGCGCCGGGCGGCAGCATGAAGCTGCCTTCGACGATTTTCTGGTCTCCGGCCGGCATGTGGAGAGCCCAGCTATAGGTGCAAAACTGAGGCGGCGCCTGGGGTTCGACGTGGCTGCAGTTCAATTGCGCGCCACCCAGCATGGCGGCGCCGCCGCAGCTGACGGCGTCCTTTGCGAGCGCAATGCCAGGCCATCCCGCGATGGCCGCCACGGTCACGATCTTCAGCCAATTCATCGTCCCATCCTTGCCCGGCAACAGCCTGCTACCTGAGCCTTTTTATGGTGTCGCAGCACATGCGTCATTTTTTCCAGGCGGGCTTAGTCCGTCTTGCGCACCGCGTCCAGCGGGATTATGTGCATGATGATAATAAGCATGCTCACTAAAAGTTGCGCCTTAGAACCTCAGTACCTTCCATGCCATCGTCACCCAACATCAGCTTCGTGCTGCACGATGTCGCGCGCCTGCTTCGAAAGCGGTTCGAGCAGAGGTCGCGGGCATCGGG
>NZ_RZPQ01000930.1:0-2000 GCF_003999135.1 Mesorhizobium sp. M7A.F.Ca.CA.004.06.1.1
TGCACCGCCCGATGTGGGGCTTGCAAGCGATGTGGCAACGCCACATCTTGTTTTTCATGAGTGATAAGAAGCAGCCTGTGCCAGCGAGGACCAGTCCTGCGCCGGTCAAGCCTCAATCCAACGCCGGCGAGATCGACGCCTTCATTCGTCAGGCGAGGACACTTGCCGCGTCGGCGACCGGTTCGGGCAGGCTGATCCTTGCCCTCGACGCGACGATGAGCCGCCAGCCGACCTGGGATCTGGCCTGCACGCTGCAGGGCCAGATGTTCGACGCAGTCGGCAAGGCCGGAACCCTCAGCGTGCAACTGGTTTATTTTCGCGGCCTCGGCGAGTGCCGTTCGTCGGCTTTCGTGAGCGACACCAATGCCTTGAAGCAGCTGATGACGCGGATCGAATGCCGCAGCGGCCACACCCAGATCGGAAAGGTCCTGACGCATGCGCTGAAACAGACGGCGGCCGCCAAGGTCAATGCGCTGGTCTACATCGGCGACGCGATGGAAGAGAATATCGACGATCTGGCCGAAAAGGCCGGCAGCCTCGGCCTTCATGGCGTTCCTGTCTTCGTGTTTCAGGAAGGCCATGATTCCGGCGCGGAAAAGGCGTTCAAAGAGATTGCGCGGCTTTCCAAGGGGGCTTGGTTCCGATTTGATCGGCGGGCTGCCGCGACCTTGGCAGGGCTGCTTTCGGCCGTCGCCGTGTATGCGACCGGCGGGTTGAAGGCGCTCGAAGCCAGGGGCAGGCCGGAAGACCGGCTGATGATCGAGCATCTGCGGGGCGGCGGAAAATAATGGGCGCAATCATCGCTTTTGTAGCGTTGCTTCTGCTGCTTCTCGGCGCGGTGACGATCTTTCTGCGTGCCGAGCCGGCGAAACTGGCGAGCACGCTGCGAACGCTCGGGCCGGCTCTTCTGGCAGTTGTCGGCGTCGCCGTGCTTGTGGTCGGCCGTGAAGGCATCGGCGGCATGATTCTCACCGGGGCAATTGCCTGGTATGGTTCCATGCGAATGAAAGGCCAGCCGGCCGGCCTTGCCCCGGGCAAACGCTCGACGGTGCGCACGGCGGCATTGGAAATGGAGCTCGATCACGATACCGGCGGCCTCGAAGGACTGGTCCTGGCTGGCCGCCACGAAGGCAAGATGCTTGGCGCGATGGGGCTGGCGGAATTGCAACACCTCTACCGCGAACTCTCCAGCGACCCGGAGAGCCGACAGCTGCTAGAGACGTATCTTGACGGCAGATTTCCCGTCTGGCGCAAAAACGCTGAGACGAACGGTGGCGAAGGGCTGGGTGTTGCGCCAGGTCCGGGCGCCATGACTAAGGAGGAGGCCTACAAGGTCCTTGGTCTTGAAGCGGGGGCCGCCGCGGCGGATGTCCGCAAGGCGCACCGCCGCCTGATGCAGCGCCTGCACCCCGATGTCGGCGGCACGTCTTTCCTGGCGGCGCGGATTAACGAAGCCAAGGACGTCTTGCTCTCCAATCACAACTAGTCTCCTTCGACGCAGAATTTTTCCGGGAGATGGCTTGCACGCCGTCCTACTGCTGGACGGCGTAGCACTCGATGTTCTTCTTCTTCAAAGCGGTACAGGCCTTCCAGGCGGCGGTCTTCGAACCGAAACCACCGAAGCGGGCGCGGTAATAGGTGACGCCGTCCTTGTCGAAGGCGACGGTGAAGCCGGAGGCGTCGGCCAGCACCTTGGGCGCCTGCTTGGTGGTCTTGTCGAGGAAGGCCTGTGCCTCGGACTGCTTTGGCGACGAGGCGACCTGAATGGCCCAGCCCGACGGCACCGACGCGGTGTTGACCGGGTCGACAGCCGCCGGCGTCGGCTCGGCATAGGCCGCTACCACCTGGGCCGTCGCGACCTGGGGGGCTGAAACGATGACGGTCTTGACCTTTCTGGTCTTGACGACGGGGGCTGCTTCCTCGGCCTGCGCGGTGTCGTCTTCGGCGACCGTGGCGTCCTCGGCAACGGTGGCGTCGTCCTGCGCCACAACAGGCTTGTC
>NZ_RZPQ01000931.1:0-1990 GCF_003999135.1 Mesorhizobium sp. M7A.F.Ca.CA.004.06.1.1
GTGACGATCTTGCCGTCGACCGAGAACGTGCCGATGCCGTTCCAGTTGGCGAGCGGCCCGGTGCCCGAGACATCTATGTCGACCGGCGGCGTGTCGGGCAGCTTGAGCAGGTTGGCGATGATACCGCCTGCCGGCTCCGAGGCCTTCAGGTCGAGATCGAGCCTGTTGTCTGCCGGCGCAAAGTGGATCTTGGCGTCGACATTACCTTGCTTGCCGTCATGACGGGTGATGTTGAGCACCGTCTCGACCGCCAGTGGCGCGGCATCGGCCTTGACCGATCCCTTGGCCGCAAGCTCGGCGATGCCGCTGCCGGCCAGTTGCTGGCCAAGCGCGATCTCGGGCAGATCGATCTGCTTGATGTCGATGGAAACCGGCAGCGTCGTCGTACCCCCGCTCGGCGCTGGCTGCGTGCTGGCCACCGGCAATCGCGCCAGTTCGATACGCTCGGCAGCGATACGGTCGGCGCTGAAGTTTTTCGACAGCAGCGCCAGCGGCGACCAGTCGACGGCCACCTTGCGCGCCACCAGCCAGGCGCCCTCGCGGTCCTCCAGCACGACATGGTCGACGCTGAGCGCCCCGGACCAGATGCCGTCTATGCCGCTGACCGTGATCTTGCGGTTGTCGTTCGAAGCCAGCCGCGAAATGATGCCGGCGAGATTGTCGCGGCCGCGCTCGGTCTTGGTCAGCACCACCAGCGCGCCGATCGCTCCCGCAACCACGATCAGCAGCGTGTAAAGGACAATGCGGAGGATGCGCCAGACTGTTTTCATCGCTCAGAATGCCTGCCCGATGCCGGCATAGATGCCGAAATGCGGGTCACCCGGATCACGGTTGAGCGGCACGGCGGCATCGATGCGCAGTGGCCCGAACGGCGTGACATAGCGCAGCCCGACGCCGGCGCCGACCTTGACATCGGAGAAATCGGGAGCTGATTTGGTCGATACGGTGCCGGCGTCGACGAACGGCACGATGCCGATCGTATCGGTGATGGCGATGCGCATCTCGACCGAGGTTTCGAAGAAGGACAGGCCGCCGATCGGCTGGCCGGTGAAGTCCTTGGGTCCGATGCCCTGATAGGCATAGCCGCGCACCGAACCGCCGCCCCCGGAATAAAAGCGCCGGTCGGCTGGCACATGTTCGAGGCTGGTGCCGACGATCGAACCGATGGCGACACGTTCGGCCAGCACGAATTTCGAAGCCGAGTCCAGCGACTGATAGGCCGACCCTTCGCCCCTCAGCTTCAGGAACGCCGCACCGCTCAAAATGTCGTAGCTGGGCTCGGCATAGGCCAGCACCCGGAAGCCGCTTGTCGGGTTCAGCCGGTTGTCCCGGTTGTCATAGACATATTGCAGCGGAATGCTGGCGATCAGGTATTTGTGCTTGCCGAAAGCGTCGTGGATGCGGGAATAGTCGAGCGCCACCTCGGCGGAAACCGTCTGCTTCTTGGTCAGCTCGTAGGACAGCCCGGTGCTGCCCTTGACCGAGAAATGGTCATAGGCGTCAGGATGTTCGAGTACCGTCTTGACGCCGGCGAAGAACTTCGATGCCGGCCCGATCACGCCCGGCTTTTCGAACATGATGCCGGCATTGTAGTTGAGCTCGCCGAGATCATTGCTGCCGATGCCGCTGATCTTGCCGTCGATGCGCAGCTTCTCGGCCCGGCCGAACAAATTGCGGTGGCCCCAATAACCTTCCAGGCCCAGCCCCTCGGTGTTGGAGAAGGTGCCGCCGACGCCGAAATAGCGTGGCTTGCGCTCGCTGACCTGGACGCCGATCGGAATGTTGCCGTCGGCATCGAGCGTGTCGGCTTCCTTGAACGTCACGCTGTTGAAGACCTCGAGCGCCAGCAGCCGGTCGCGCGCGTCATCGATCTCTTGCGGCGAGTACTGCCGGCCGCGCTTGAGGCCGGTCATGTATTCGGTGAAGTCGCGGTCGACCTTTTCGGTGCCTTCCACCGTTGTGTCGCCATAGCCGGCGACCGGCCCAGCGG
>NZ_RZPQ01000932.1:0-1989 GCF_003999135.1 Mesorhizobium sp. M7A.F.Ca.CA.004.06.1.1
GGCTGTAGCCACGGCAGCACCGGCCAAGCGCAGGGAAAGTTCCTCGAAGGCGTCGATGTAGGCCATCTCGCGCGCGGTCTCCGCTTCGGCCAGGAGCGGCGCCAGTACCGGCAAAGGCGGCAGGCGCGCCGCCTCGAAAGCCAGCTTCCTGGCGCCCGGAACGCCAGCTGCGATCCGTTCCATGTAGGCCGGATCGAAATGGAACGAGAGGCAACGGTCGCCGCTGCCATGCTCGTGCCCGCATTCGTAACATGTGCCGGGATTGCCGAGCAGGAGCGCGCCGGGCGCCAGCATCGCCGTGCCTTGCTGGGCGCGGTAGCGAAACGTGCCGCTGGTGACCGCAGCGACGCAGAAATCCTGATGCGCTTCCTCGAACGGCCGGTCGCCGGCGCCGGCCGTGCAAATGACGTCCGTCACGTGCCAACCGGCTCCGAATGCGAGACTATGCGTGGTCGTCGTCATAGTCGAAATATAGCAATTTTTCCCAAGCCCAGAACCCCGTCACCGCCTACTCCTAACGGTCTCCTGACAAGAAGAGGCCGCAGCCATGTTCGATCAATCCTCGTTTGCCGAAGCCCTGCATAGCTCCGGACCGATCGAAGGGCTTGCCGAAAAACTGAGCCTTTACGGCCGCTTCGTCGGCGCCTGGACGTTTGAGGCCTCGCGCCACCTCGAGGACGGCACTGTGCTGACAGGGCGTGGCGAGGTGCATTTCGGCTGGGTGCTGGAAGGCCGGGCGATCCAGGACGTGTGGATCCTGCCCGCGCGGGACGCCGGTCCATCGCCATCCTTGGGCACATGGACTTTTTACGGCACGACGCTGCGCGTCTATGATCCCGGCGCGGATGCCTGGCACATCTTCTGGAGCGACCCGCGCAACCAGTATTTCAGCCGCCAGCTCGGCCGCGCCGAGGGTGACACGATCGTGCAAGTGGGCGCCGACGACACCGGCAGCTCGGTACGCTGGAGCTTTTCACGCATCACCGAAAACTCCTTCCGCTGGCTGGGCGAACGCTCGCAAGACAATGGCGCGACATGGCGGCTGGAAGTCGAGTTCCTGGCGCGGCGAGCGGTTTGATCTCCGAGGATTGCAGCAGCCCAGAATAAAAGCGTCGCGATCCTTCGCGCTGCCCTCTGTCCCGCATCAACCACTTTCTCACGAACGGTTCCCACCGAACGGGCTTTGCTCTACCAATATTCTGGCACGGGCACAGCCCGGCGGGAGGGTCAGAGATGCCGAGTTTCGACAGCCTGTTCAACGCTTTCGTCACCATTCTCGTGACCATCGACCCGCCCGGCCTGGCGCCGCTGTTCCTCGCCGTGACGCGCGGCATGAACCGTGAGGAGCGCCAGCAGGTTTCGGTGCGCGCCTCGATCATCGGTTTCCTGGTGATGGCGCTGTTTGCGGTTGCCGGGGCCTCGATCCTGTCGGTGTTCGGCATAACGTTGCCGGCCTTCCGCGTCGCCGGCGGTTTCCTGCTGTTCTTCATCGCCTTCGAGATGGTGTTCGAGCGCCGGCAGGACCGCAAGGAGAAGATCGGCGACGTCGCCATCACCAAGGACATGATCCACAACATCGCCGCCTTCCCGCTGGCGATCCCACTGATCGCGGGCCCTGGTGCCATTTCGGCAACTGTGCTGCTTTCCGGCTCGTTTCAAGGCTTTGCCGCGCAGGCGGCGCTGGTCGGCATCATCTTCGTCTGCCTCGCCATCACCTATCTGGTGTTCGTGCTGTCGGAACGCATAGACCGCATCCTCGGCCAGACCGGCCGCTCGATCCTGACCCGTCTGCTTGGCGTCATCCTGGCGGCACTGGCTGTGCAATTCGTCGCCGACGGCATCAAGGCGCTGATAGCAGGCTGAACGACAGTCCCTACTGCCTACTGCCTACTGCCTACTGCCTACTGCCTACTGCCTACTGCCTACTGCCTACTGCCTACTGCCTACTGCCTACTCCCTACTGCCTATTTCCGCGTCGGGTCTGTGCCC
>NZ_RZPQ01000933.1:0-1984 GCF_003999135.1 Mesorhizobium sp. M7A.F.Ca.CA.004.06.1.1
AAGCCGCCGGCCAAATGGAAAAGCAGGGCCGGCGAGGTTGCAAAGCCCGCCGCGAAGAAGGCGGCAGCGGGTGGTGCTGCTGAAAATCCGTTGAAGGCCAATCTGCTGAAGGCGGTCGGCAAGAGCAAGAAATGACGGCACCGACCGGCGCTGTTTTCGGCACGATAGGCGCGCTGGCGGCTTTTCCGCTCAGGCTGGCTGCGCGGGAAGTGGAACGCCAGCACGGCCAGCTGCGGCGCGGTATCACCAGGCGCACCACGCATGTCGTCTTCGGCCGGACACTTCTCGCCAGGGCAGGCCTCGTCAAAAACGGCGATGCCGGGATCGAGCGCAGTGTCGCCGCCGAGCGCGCGGCCGGTCGAACGCTGATCAGCGAGAACGGATTCCTGCGCCTTCTCGGACTGATGAAGACACCGGAGGCGTCTTCGCTGTCGCGGCAATCGCTGATCGATCAGTCGCGGCTATCAGGCTCCGACCTCGATTTTTTGTCGCTGTTCGATGCGTTCGAGCATGACACAGAACCTTATTCCTTCCGCGACCTGATCCTGGCGCGCAAATATGCCGGGCTCATCGCCGGCGGCGCGACATGGGCGGCGATCGCGCGCTCCGTCCACCGCTCCGGCCCGGTGGCGTCGCTGACCGCCAAGTCGCTCAATGTCGGCTCGCAGCATGGGCGCGCCGACGCGATCTATCTCGAAGGCGGCCAGAGCGAACTCGATGGGCAGTTGCTGTTCGATCTCGGAACAGCCGGGGCAGAGGGTGACGACACGCTGGAGGAGCTGTTCGCCGAGGCGGAAGCGGCGGAGGAGCAGGGCGACCATGATGGGGCCGCCGCGCTCTACCAGCGCTGTCTCGCCATCGATCCGAGCGATGCGATTGCCGCCTTCAACCGCGCCAACTGCCTGCGCGCCGGCGGCCACGCGGTGGACGCCGCGCATGACTATATCAATGCGATAAAACTCGACCCGGCCTTCGTCGAGGCGTGGTTCAACCTGGCCGGACTGATGAGCGAGCAAGGTCGCGAAGCCTCGGCGCGAAGGCACCTGCAGAAGGCGATCGCGCTCGACAAGACCTATGCCGATCCGGTGTTCAACCTTGCGAGGTTGGAGTTCGACGCGGGCAATCTGCTAGAGGCGCGGCAGCTGTGGGTGCGCTATCTCGAACTCGACGCGGATTCGGAATGGGCGCGGGTTGCAGCCAAGGGCGTGCAGTTCGTGGATCTGCAGCTGGCGCGGACGGCGGGGTGAGCATGATTGGCAAAGGCCGCCATGACAGCCAATCTCCCCCCTTGCGGGGGAGATGTCCGGCAGGACAGAGGGGGGCGCTGTCCCGCCAACAGATCGGCCAATTTTGGCGCGTGTTCCCGCACGCAAGCATGACCGAAGGCTGGCATTCCTTCACGCCCCCCTCTGCCCTGCCAGGCATCTCCCCCACGAGGGGGGAGATCAGCAGCGTCGCCGTCGCGCCGGACATCACAGCATGACCCACTTCCTCTTCGACGGTCCCGACACCGCGCCCACCACCATCCTGCTTGCCCATGGTGCGGGCGCGTCGATGGATTCGCCTTCGATGACCGCCACCGCCAAGGCGCTGGCCGCGGCCGGCTTACAGGTCGCGCGCTTTGAATTCCACTACATGGCTGCCCGCCGCTACGGCCACCGCAAACCGCCGCCGCGGGCCGAGACGGTAAATCCGGAATATATCAAGGCGACAGCCGACCTCAGGGCAAAGGGCGTGACGGGACCGCTGATCATCGGCGGCAAGTCGATGGGCGGGCGCGTCGCCTCCATGGTCGCCGACGAGATGTTTGCCAAGGGCGAGATTTCAGGGCTGGTCTGCCTCGGCTATCCCTTCCATCCGCCGGCCAAGCCCGAGCAATTGCGCACCAAACACCTTGCCGATCTGAAGACGCCGACGCTGATCTTCCAAGGTACCCGCGACGAGTTCGGCACCAGGGACGAGGTTGCGACTTATGACCTTTCCG
>NZ_RZPQ01000934.1:0-1982 GCF_003999135.1 Mesorhizobium sp. M7A.F.Ca.CA.004.06.1.1
TTCCAACGCAAGCTGGCACCGACAAGCCAGCAACAAGGTACGCCATGCTCGCCCTGGTCATCTCTCCCGAAAGTGCGACCGGGTTGAGGCTCGCCGACGTCGCCGAGCCTCAACCGGCCTCGAATGAAGCGCTTGTCTCGGTCCACGCCACTTCGTTGAATCGCGGCGAACTGCGCCTGCTTGCCATACGCCCCAAGGGCTGGATACCCGGCCAGGACATTGCGGGGATTGTCGAACGAAGAGCAGCCGATGGTTCCGGGCCAACCGTCGGCGCCCGGGTTGTCGCGTTGGTCGACGAGGCTGGTTGGACCGAACGCATCGCAGTCCCAACCGACCGTCTCGCCGCCCTGCCGGATGACGTCAGCTTCGTTTCCGCAGCCACGCTTCCTGTCGCCGGTACGACGGCGCTGAGGACTCTACGCCATGGCGGGGACCTCGCCGGCCAGCAGGTCTTGATCACCGGCGCAAGCGGTGCGGTCGGTCGTTTCCAGATCCAGCTCGCCCGCCATCAGGGCGGATTCGTGACCGCTGTCGCCGCCGCCCGGCACGCTGAGGATCTCCGCGGCCTCGGAGCCAGGCAGGTTGTCGAAGCGATAGACCTGGCCGAGGGGCCGTTCTCGCTGATTACCGAGTCGGTTGGCGGCCAAAGCCTCGCATGCGCGATCGAACGCGTCGCCCCTGGCGGGACCATCGTCATGTTCGGTTCGAGCAGCGGCGAACTAACGCCCGTCGGATTCCGCCAGTTCGTTCCGGATCATGAAGGAGCGAGGCTTCAGACCTTCGCCTACTACACGTCCGGTCCAGGCATTGGCGAGGACATCGCCTCGCTGCTCGCTCTGGTCGCAGCCGGCCGGCTCGAAACACGCGTGGCCTTGACCGTGCCATGGACAGACATCGCCCAAGCGCTGGACGCACTGCGACAGCGCAGCTTCAGCGGCAAGGCCGTTCTCACCATAACAGGATGAGCATCCTGTTATGTCACACGTGCTGGCCGCCATTGATGTGAATTTCCGAGCCCGTCACATAGGACGCCTGCTGCGAACACAGGAAGAAGATGATGTCGGCGACTTCGGCCGTGGTGCCAAGGCGCCTGAGAGGGATGGTCTCGACGATCTTGTCAGTGCCCGGCGACAGGATCGCGGTGTCGATCTCGCCGGGCGCAATGGCATTGACGCGGATGCCGTGCGGGCCGAAATCATGTGCCATCTCGCGCGTCAGCGAGCCGAGTGCCGCCTTCGATGTGGCGTAGGCCGTGCCGGCGAAGGGATGCACGCGGGTTCCGGCGATCGAGGTTACGTTGACGATCGAGCCCTTGGCCGCCGCCAGCTCCTTGAACAGGCCGCGCGCCAGCATGATCGGCGCGAAGAAATTGACCTGGAACACGTCGCGCCAGACATGCATCGGCGTGTCGATCGAATCCATGCGGCTGTTGCCGTCCTTGAGCTTCGGCGAAATGCCGGCATTGTTGACCAGCGCATGCAACTGGCCGCCATGCGCTTCCAGCCGGTGGCGGATTTCGGAGACGGCGATGCCGACATCCTCCTGATCGGCGAGATCGACCTTGATGTGGTCTTCCGGCCCGGCCGGCCACGGGCAATCCTCGGCGAAAGCCTGCCTGGAGCAGGTGATGACGCGCCAGCCCTCGCGCGAAAAACGCTTGACGGTGGCGTGGCCAATGCCGCGGCTGGCGCCGGTCAGCACGATGGTCTTTCGGGTGTCGAGCTCAGTCATTTCAAGGTCTCCGGCCGGCAGATGTAGCCGAACGCCGCCGAGGTGGCGAGAGGCCGAAATGTCACCATTCACCTCAGAGGAGGAACCGGGAAGCCGGCTCGCCGTTGGTTCGGGAGTTGCAGGACAGGGCGCGGGGTCTCAGATCAAATCAATCGGGACAGAGCCATGACGCAGACAGCACCCCTCGACATAGCCACCGACTTCACCAAGGCGTGGACAAGCCACGACCTCGACAAAGCAGCATCCTTGGT
>NZ_RZPQ01000935.1:0-1960 GCF_003999135.1 Mesorhizobium sp. M7A.F.Ca.CA.004.06.1.1
AATGGCTCCGCCCAGGATTTTGGGAAGCTGACCCATCGCCGCCGTCTTGAGCGCCGCACCGACCGCCTGACCACCGATGACGCCAGTAATCACCTGTATGATGATCGGAAGAAGCGTGTTCATGTCCATATGATTAGTCCCTCCATAGCTGTCAGCCTCCCGGGCCGACACCATCATGAGACGCCGAATTGGACGAAAGTCAAATGCAGAAACGCTGAAATAAAAGGGGCGGCCCGAAAACCGCCCCTACTTCCTAAAAAAGCTGTGACTTTCGTTATTCTGCGGCGATCGCGTGCTTGGGCTGAACGGCCGCAGAATAGTCATTCATAAGATTCTTGGCTATTTCGCCGACCTCGAATCGGTAAGGCCCGATCTCGGAAACCGGCGTCACTTCCGCCGCCGTCCCGGTCAGGAAGCACTGCTCGAAGCTTTCCAGCTCTTCCGGCAGGATGGCGCGTTCAATCACCTCCAGGCCGCGATCCTTGGCCAGCCCAATGACCGTGCGGCGGGTGATGCCGTCGAGGAAGCAGTCAGGCTTGGGTGTGTGGATCTTGCCCTCCTTGACGAAGAAGATGTTGGCTCCGGTCGCTTCGGCGACCTGGCCACGCCAGTCGAGCATCATGGCGTCGGCATAGCCCTTGGCCTCGGCGGCGTGCTTGGACATGGTGCAGATCATGTAGAGGCCGGCTGCCTTCGACCTGGAAGGCGCGGTGCGCGGGTCGGGCCGGCGCCATTCCGCCACATCGAGACGGATGCCTTTCAGCTTCTGCGCAGGATCGAAATAGCTCGGCCATTGCCAGATGGCGATGGCACAGTTGATGCGGTTGTTCTGCGCCGAGACGCCCATCTGCTCACTGCCGCGCCAGGCAATCGGCCGGACATAGGCGTCCTGGAAACCCTGCTTCTTGAGAAGCGTGGATGAGGCGTCGTTGAGCTCGGCCACCGTATAGGGGATATTGAAACCGAGCAGGCGTGCCGATTCATGCAGGCGCTCGGTGTGTTCGTTGAGCTTGAAGATCTCGCCGCCATAGGCGCGTTCTCCCTCGAAAACGGCGCTGGCGTAATGCAGCCCGTGCGTCAGCACATGGATCTTGGCGTCACCCCATTGGACGAATTCGCCGTTCATCCAGATGGAGCCATCGAGTTGATCGAAGGGAACGGATGCCATGGTAACCTCCCACGGGCGGCAGCCCGGATACTTGTATCGTTGTGTGTTTCGTGTCGGCCGCCCAAAGCGGCTTTTATGGTGGAGCGTAAGCGGATAATTGCGCTCTGGCAAACTCAGGAAATTCCGGAAAAACCGGCTTCCCTTGCCTTTTCGTTCGCAATCCGCCCAAAAGCTTGTCAAAAATTACCATTGCAGGGAAATTACGTCAATAGTACTGACATAATCTCTCTTTCCCACGGAGAAATAATGACGGATCGAAGCCCAGCCGCCGGAAAACCGATCAGGACCGCGATGTCGGTCGAGGACGGCATCGACTTCGCCATTATCGAGCTGCTCTTCTTTGCCTATCGTGACTTCACCTCCGATCCGGACCAGATCCTGGCCGACTACGGCTTTGGCCGGGCCCACCACCGGGTGCTGCATTTCGTCAACCGCAGGCCGGGCCTGACGGTCGCCGAACTGCTCGACGTGCTGAAGATCACCAAACAGAGCCTGGCCCGTGTGCTCAAGCAGTTGATCGACACCGACCATGTCGTGCAGTTGCAAGGTCCGCGCGACCGCCGACAGCGCGAACTTTATCCGACCGCCAAGGGCCGTGCGCTGGCGCTGGCGCTGGCGCGGCCACAGTCGCGCCGCATCCATGCTGCATTGGGGGATTCCGGAGTAACCGAACGGACCTTGGTGGAACGGTTCCTCGAAGCGATGGTCAATCCGGAACTGAGGGCGCAGATCGACGTTGGGTCCGCAAAAATGTCAGGGAAAAGCCATGGAGAGCACTGAACGGGTCGATCA
>NZ_RZPQ01000936.1:0-1957 GCF_003999135.1 Mesorhizobium sp. M7A.F.Ca.CA.004.06.1.1
GTGGAAGGAGACGATATCCCTGGGTTCCTTGCCTTTCGGTGCGAACCAGAGCGGCGTTTCAAGTCCCCAGCTGTCGCCCATGACGGCATTGTTGGCCAGCATCGTGTCGTAGAGCGGTGTCGTCTGCGCCGGGCGTGCCGCCGGCAGTTCCTCATTGGGGAAGCGGATGGAGAAGCGGCGCGAATAGTTTTCGCGCACCTTGGCGTTGGTGTAGCGCAGGCCTGCCCATTCGCCGAAGCGGGTGACATCCATGCCCCAGACGTCGAAGCCGGGATCGCCATGCACCATCCAGTTCGACAGCGCGAGGCCGACACCGCCGCCCTGGCTGAAGCCGGCCATGACGGCGCAGGCGCACCAGAAATTGGTCAGGCCCTGGACCGGGCCGACCAGCGGGTTGCCGTCGAGCGCGAAGGTGAAGGGGCCGTTGATGATCTGCTTGATGCCGGCTTTCTCGATGCCGGGGAAATGCTTGAAGCCGATTTCCAGCGACGGGGCGATGCGATCGAGGTCCGGCGGCAACAATTCATGGCCGAAATCCCACGGCGTGTTGACCGGCGACCACGGCTTGCAGGCCTTCTCATAGGTGCCGAGCAGGATGCCGTTGCGTTCCTGGCGGGTGTAGATCTCGCCCTTGAAGTCGAGCACGCCGATCATTTCGCGGCCGGTAGACTTGTTGAATTCCTCGACCTCCGGCATCGGCTCGGTCAGCAGATACATGTGCTCCATGGCCAGCACCGGCAGTTCGACGCCGACCATGCGGCCGATCTCGCGCGCCCACAGGCCGCCGCAATTGACGACATGCTCGGCCTTCACCGTGCCCTGTTCGGTGACGACGTTCCAGGTGCCGTCGACCTCCTGTGTCAGTTCCACAACGCGATTGCGCAGCACGATCTCGGCGCCGAGTTTTTTCGCCGCCTTGGAATAGGCGATGGTGGTGCCCGACGGATCGAGATGGCCTTCGACCGGGTCCCACATGGCGCCGACGAAGTTGGTCTCGTCCATCAGCGGGAACATCGCCTTGGCTTCGGAAGGGGTGATCAGCTCTGTGTCCATGCCGAGATAGCGGCCCTTGGCGTGGGCCAGCCGCAGGAAGTCCATGCGCTCGGGCGTGTCGGCCATCATCACGCCGCCGGTCAGGTGCAGGGAGCAGGACTGGCCGGATATTTCCTCGATCTCCTTGTAGAGCTGCACCGTATAGGCCTGCAGCTTGGCGACGTTGGGGTCGCCGTTCAGCGTGTGGAAGCCGCCCGCGGCGTGCCAGGACGAGCCGGAGGTGAGCTCCGAGCGCTCGATCAGCATGATGTCGGTCCAGCCGGCCTTGGCCAGGTGGTAGAGAACCGAGCAGCCGACGACGCCGCCGCCGATAACAACCGCTTTTACGTGAGATTTCATCTAGATAGGTCCGTTTTTGAAGAGATTGAATCGGGTGAGTGAGGCGTGAAGACAAAGCGGAGGTCGGGTGCCGTGATGTTCTCGGCTAGCCTGCCATCGAGCGCGGCGAGGATGGTTTCACAAACCGAAGTACGATGCTTCAAGACTTCATGGCTCCAAACACGCAGGATCGAATAGCCCTGGGCATGCATGAAATCGTCGCGGCGGCGGTCATAGGAACAGTCGGCGTGTTGATGTCCGTCGACTTCCACGACGAGCCATTTTTCGCGGCAAGCGAAGTCTGCGTAGTATGGTCCGATAGAGAACTGTCGCGTGAACTTGTAGCCGCCAAGTTTGCGGGCTTTTAACTCAAGCCAAAGCAGCGCTTCGGCCTGGTTGTCACCTTGCCTGAGTTTTCGGGCTCGCTGGGTGATGCCCGTTTTGCGGCGGCTGCGTGTTGCGGGGCGGGCTTCCCCCACTCCGTCTCGGCTTCGCCGAGCCACCTCTCCCCCCTCCGGAGGGAGAGGAAGGGAGCCAGCCTGCATAAGTTCGCGCCTTTCCTCTCCCCCGTCGATCGGGGGAGAGG
>NZ_RZPQ01000937.1:0-1952 GCF_003999135.1 Mesorhizobium sp. M7A.F.Ca.CA.004.06.1.1
TGGCTGGTCTATTTCGAATGCCACCAGTGCGGTGGTTGCGGCCGTCGAGCCCTTCAGCGGGCCGCGCCGGTCGATGCAGATCACCCGATGGCCATCGGCCGTCAGCGCCTCGGCCATCATGGCGCCGCTGATCCCCATGCCGACGACCAGCACATCCGTGTTGACGTCCCGGATCAGGCCGTCCGTCGGCACCGCAGGCGCGCGATAGGCCGACCAGACGGGCTGGCCAGTTCTGAGGTCGAGTTTGCGGGGCATCGCATTCTCCGGAGGCGCGCCTTAACGCCCCGGAGCTTGTGTTGTTCCGGGTTAGACCCAGCCGGACAGTTCGCGCCGCACCATCGCCTCGATCACCGCCATCCCTTCCGCGCTATCGTTGAGGCAAGGTATATGGGCGAAATTCTTGCCGCCGGCATGGTGGAAGGTTTCAGCCGCCTCGCGGCCGATCTCGTCCAGCGTCTCGATGCAGTCGACGGAAAAGCCGGGATTGACGATGGCGATCGACTTGACGCCGTCCCGCGCGAGTTTTTCCACCGTCTTGTCAGTATAGGGCTGCAGCCATTCCTGCGCGCCGAACCGCGACTGGAAGGTAATGATCAGTTTCCCGTCGTCCCAGCCGAGCCGTTCGCGCAACAGCCGCGTCGTCTTCTGGCAATGGCAATGATAGGGGTCGCCCTTCTCGAAATACGGTTTTGGAATGCCGTGATAGGAGGTGATGACCACCTCCGGCTCGAAGTCCAGTGTCGCCAGATGCCGTTCGATCGAGCGCGCTAGCGCCTCGATATAGACCGGCTCGTCATAGTAGGGCGGCACGCTGCGGACCGCCGGTGCGCGGCGCATCTTCATCAGCGCGCGAAACAGCTGATCATTAGCGGTTGCCGTGGTCGTCGCCGAATATTGCGGATAGAGCGGGAAGGTAAGGATGCGGTCGCAGCCCTGGTCGACCAGACTCTGGGCAATGCTGGCGGTTGAAGGGTTGCCATAGCGCATTGCCCAGTCGACGACGACATCAGGCAGGTCGCTCAGCGCTTCGGCCAGCTTTTCGGCCTGGGCGCGGGTATAGGTGCGCAGCGGCGACTCGTTCTTTTCCCGGTTCCAGATCCGGGCGTAGTTGGCGCCCGATTTCTTGGGCCGCGTGGTGAGCACAAGGCCATAGAGGATCGGATACCAGATCGCCTTGTTGAGCTCGATGACGCGCGGGTCGGACAGGAATTCACGGAGATAGCGCCACATCGGCTTGAAATCGGTGCCGTCGGGCGTACCCAGATTGACCAGCATGACGCCGATCTTGCCCGCCTTGACCGGCGGATGCCCAGCGGGCAACGGGCCGGGCGCCTTTGCGGCCTTGGGTTCGGCAGGGGTGGGAAGCGACATAAGGGTTCTCCGGAAGACGCGAACCTAACCATCTTGCGCGCGCATTCAATGCAGCGTCTGGCCGCACCTTAAAGCGGATTGTCTGAATGGATTCAGACGACCCGCTTTAAGCCTTTGTTTTTATGCGCGTCGTTCTCCCAAAACCGACGTCACTTTGGGGGCGACATGAATTAGCCGAAAACAGGACGCCCGTCCGGTTTTCGGACGGGCGGTGTCATTCAGGCATATAGCGGGGCTATTGCGGCGGGATGGTCAGCGTTGCGCCAACAGGAAGCCGGCGCGGCTCATAACCCTTGTTTGCGCCCGAAATGACCTTCCATTTGGCACCGTCGCCATAGGTCTTCTTGGCCAGATCCCAATAAGTGTCGCCGGCAACGATGACATGGCTGGCTTCGGCCGGCACGGCCTCCGCTGGCTTTGCCGGCTCGACGGCGGGAGCCGGTGCCGCCGGGGCGGGGGCTGCTTCAGCCGGTTTTGCCGCCTCTGCCGGTGGCGCCGGCGGGGGTGGCGCTCCCTCTGTCGATATGGCCGGGGGCGTGTTGGCGATGTCGCCCGAGTTGGCCGGCAATTCGGGCATTGCC
>NZ_RZPQ01000938.1:0-1940 GCF_003999135.1 Mesorhizobium sp. M7A.F.Ca.CA.004.06.1.1
GGGCACGATCGGCCTCGAATTGATGCGCCAGGCAAAAGCGCTTGGCGTCGACCTCGACGCGGTGATCGTCCCCTGCGGCGGCGGCGGCTTGTCGAGTGGCATCTCCGTTGCCGTCAAGGATGCCTCGCCGAACACGGCGGTCTGGGCGGTCGAGCCCGAGCATTTCGACGACACCCGCCGGTCGCTGGCCGCCGGTGCAAGGGTTTCGAACGAGCCCGGCCATAGTTCGATCTGCGACGCGCTGCTGACCGCCGAGCCTGGCGTGATCACCTTCGAGATCAACCGCAGGAATCTCACCGGTGGCATCGCCGTCTCGGACCAGGCGGCGGCGCAGGCGATGCGCGACGCCATGGCCTATCTCAAGCTGGTGGTCGAGCCCGGCGGCTGTGTGGCGCTGGCGGCACTGTCATCGGGCGAGATCGAGCTGTCCGGCAAATGCATTGCCGTGGTGCTGTCCGGCGGCAATGTCGATTTCGGCACTTATGCCGGGATCATGGCGGCTGCTTGAGACGGCGATGTCCAAGGGTATCTGATATGGAGTATCTGGCGACAGGCTCCGCCTTGGATCACTCCTCGCCCGCCGCCAAATCGTCGCCGCGCTGAGCATGGTCATCTACCGCCCGCTCACGCGTTCCGAGCTGCCCGACGATACGGCATCCCTTGCCCGCACCCTCGTTGGCAAACTCGTGGTGCGCGAGCTGCCTGAAGGCATCGCCAGCGGCCGCATCGTCGAGACCGAGGCCTATGTGACCGGTGACGCCGCCGGACACGGTTACCGGGGGATGACCCCGCGCAACCGTTCGCTGTTTCTCGAACCCGGGCACGCCTATGTCTATCTCGCCTACGGCATCTCCTACATGCTCAATGTCTCGAGCGAGATGCCGGGGGTCGGAACCGGCGTGCTGATCAGGGCGCTCGAGCCACTCGAGGGCATTGCGATCATGCGGCTCAACCGCGGCGTCGAGCGCCTGCGCGACCTGGCGCGAGGACCGGGAAGGCTGGCCCAGGCGTTGCGGATCGATCGTTCGCTCGACGGGCTCGATCTTTGCCGCAAAGGCCCGCTATGGCTGGCAACCGACGAGCATCAAGCCGGCGACATCGCCCAAGGCGTCCGGATCGGCATTACAAAGGATGCCGATCGCCCGCTGCGGTTTTACGTCAAGGGGAGCGCCTTCGTCAGCGGCCCGAAATCGCTCAACGGTTAGTGGCAGTTACAAACCATGGAGATTGGCGAAAGCATTTCTCCCTTCCGCAAAGGCTGGTGCCAAGACTGGAGGTCGTGCGGCATCTAATCCAGCGTCCGCCTGAACCGCACCAGTGCCACGCCGGCAAACAAGGCCACGAACACCACCAGCCAGCCGATCTCCGTTGACACCGCCGGCAGTTCCGCGCCCTTCAGCATCACCGCGCGGGTGATGCGCAGGAAATGCGTCAGCGGGAAGATCTCGCCGAGGATTTGCGCCCAGTCCGGCATGCCGCGATAAGGGAACATAAAACCCGACAGCATGATCGACGGCAGGAAGAAGAAGAAGGTCAGTTGCAGGGCCTGCATCTGCGTGCGGGCGATGGTGGAAATCGTATAGCCGAGCAGCACCAGCGCCAGCACGAAGATCAGCACGGCGGTCAGGAGCAGCGACATCGATCCGGTGAAGGGGATGGCGAACAGCAGCTTCGCCGCCGCCAGCACCACCACCACCTGCACGCCGCCGACCGCCAGGTAGGGCAGCACCTTGCCCATCATGATCTCGAGCGGGCTGGACGGCATCGCCAGCAGGTTTTCCATCGTGCCGCGCTCGGTCTCGCGCGTCAGCGCGATCGAGGTCATCATCACCATGGTCATCTGCAGGATGACGCCGAGCAGGCCGGGCACGATGTTGTATTGCGAGATGCCTTCGGGATTGTAGCGCCGGTGTACGACGACATCGAGCCGACCCTTGGCG
>NZ_RZPQ01000939.1:0-1939 GCF_003999135.1 Mesorhizobium sp. M7A.F.Ca.CA.004.06.1.1
AGATTCCCGGCGCCAAGCATGTCACGCGCGGCATGCTGGAGTTCTGGATCGACCCCGAAAGCCCTTACCACAAGCCCTTCTTCGCCTCGGGCAAGAACTTCGTGTTCTTCTGCGCCGGCGGCTGGCGCTCGGCGCTGGCCACAAAGACGGCGCAGGACATGGGGCTTTCGCCGGTCAAGCACATCCTTGGCGGCTACACCGCCTGGAAGGCCGCCGGACTGCCGGTCGAACCCGGCGAGAAGAAGAAATAATCTCGACCGCCGCTCAGTGCAGCAGCAATGGCTCGCGATTCGCCACGAAGCCAACCGCGCGTTCGACCACGCCCTTGTCGGCGAGAATGCGGCGGTGGCCGAGCCCGTCGGCCCAGTAGAGCCGCACATGGCCGCCGGCGCCGGCATAGCGCCTTGCATGATCGGCCGAGACTTCGCGGTCGTCCTGCGCATGGATGACCAGGGTCGGCACCGGCGCCTGGGCGAGCTGACGGTCGCCGGTGAATTCGTGCAGGGGGCGGCCGGAAAGATGCTCGACCCGGTCCGCCATGGCGGCTTGCGAGCGCGGGCCGACATTGAGCATGCGGCTGAAGTCGGCAAAGATCGCCGGCAGGGAACTTGGCGCCGCGATCAGCACCAGGCGTCCGGCCGCCAGTGGCGGGATGTTCTTGACCGAACCGGCGATGGCGTTGGCGGCGACGGCGCCGCCGAAGGAATGGCCGACCGCTGCCACGAAGGGGCCGAACCACTCGCCGGCAACCCGCACCGCATCCACCGCATTGACCATGTTCAAGCGCCGGCCCTGCGACTGGCCGTGGCCGGGCAGGTCAAGCGAAACGACCCGGTGGCCGGCGGCGCGATAGCCTTCGATCAAGGCGCGCATATATTCGGTGCGCGAGCGCCAGCCATGGACGACGAGCACCGTGCCGGCGGCCGCCCTGCCCGGCTCCGGGCGGAACTCGTGCACCATGACGCAGCCGGTCGCGGTCTTCAGCCGGTGATGACGCGCCTCGGTCATGAACCCGGCCGCACGGTCGACAGCACGGCGCTCGCCATCGCTGAGCGCCTTGACATTCGGGGTGCGGCAGAACAATTCGAACGCCGCGCGTCCGCTAAGCCGCGGCGCGACACGCTCTGCCGCACCGAACACGCCCCGGATGACCTTCAGCCCGAATGATGCCATAGTGAAAATCCATCCATACGTTCAAGCATGAACATAATAGTTCAAAGATGAACAATAAACAAGAGCTGCCTTGGGATAACCCGCGTTTCCGCAACTGGGTCGCGGTGGCGCGCGCCTGCCATGTGCTGGAGCGCACGCTGGCGGTGAAGCTTGCGCCGCTCGATTTGAAACCGGCGCAGCTCGACGTGCTGATGAACCTCTATCGCCACCCCGGCATGTCGCAGCACGATCTTGCCCGCAAGCTGCTCGTCGGCCGTTCCAACATCACCATGCTTTTGCCGCAGCTGGAAGCGCGTGGCCTGCTGCGCCGCGAAGGCGACGAGAAGGACAAGCGCATCCTGCGGCTCGCGCTCACCGAGGCCGGCGAGGCGCTGTTGATGCAGGCGCTGAAAGTGCACATGGCGCTGATAGAGAAGGCGATGAGCCAGTCTACGCCGGAACAATGCGACATGATCGGCGAGCAGATGCGCAAGATCTATGATGTGCTGAAAGAGGCGTGAGGGCTTTTCAGCCCAAACCTACCACATCGTCTTCTTCGCCCGCTCCGGCCATTCCTTGTCGTAGGTTTCGCCGTCGATGTTCCTGCGGCTGGTGATCTCCAGGATCTGTCCGGGCGTCGGCAGCGACTTCGGGTCGACATGCCTTGCTGCGTTCCAGAGCTCGGAGCGGACGATGGCCCGGGCGCATTGGAAATAGACCGAATCGATGTCGATGACGGTCACCGATCGAGCCGCCTTGCCTTCCACCGTGAATGACGCGCACAGCG
>NZ_RZPQ01000093.1:0-12570 GCF_003999135.1 Mesorhizobium sp. M7A.F.Ca.CA.004.06.1.1
GCACTGAACGGGTCGATCACGCGGCCGCGCCGGACGACGACGCGCCGCATCTGCTTGTCGTCGACGACGACACCCGCATCCGCAATCTTCTCAAGCAGTATCTGACCGAAAACGGCTTTCGCGTCACCGTCGCCGGCAATGCCGGCGAAGCCAGGCGCAAGCTTGCCGGCCTCGACTTCGACCTTCTGGTGCTGGACGTCATGATGCCCGGTGAAACGGGCGTCGACCTGACCAAGTCGCTGCGAGCCGAAAAGAACGTACCGATCCTGATGCTGACGGCCCTGTCGGAGACCGACAGCCGCATCTCAGGGCTTGAGGCCGGCGCCGACGACTACCTGCCGAAGCCGTTCGATCCGCGCGAGCTGATCCTGCGCATCAACAACATTCTTCGCCGTGGTGGCCCGGCGACCACGCCCAAGGTCGAGCAGTTGGTCTTCGGCCCCTACACCTTCCAGATCGCCCGGCGCGAGTTGAAGCGTGGCGGCGAGGCGCTGAAGCTGACCGACCGCGAGCAGGAGATCCTGGCGATCTTCGCGGCAAGGGCCGGCGAGACGATACCCCGCCACGAGCTTGTCGGTGACGATTCGGAGGTCGGCGAGCGCACCATCGACGTCCAGATCAACCGGCTGCGCCGCAAGATCGAGCGCGATCCGTCCAACCCGGTCTGGCTGCAGACCGTGCGCGGTATTGGGTATCGGCTCAGCGTGGAATAGAATGCCGCCTGCGGCCTGCTGAGCGGCTGCGGGCAAGCGAAATGAGCGAATGGCAACCACGGAACTGGAACAGCCGGGCAATGGCGGCTTGAGCGTACGCGCCGCGCGGACGCTGAAGGCGGTGCCGCGCGCCTGGAACCGCTTCTGGCGCCTCGTCTCGCTGTATATGCCCAAGCGGCTCTATGCCCGCTCGCTGATCATCGTCATCGCGCCGATGATCCTGCTGCAATCGGTCGTCGCCTTCGTCTTCATGGAACGTCATTGGGCAACCGTGACGCAGCGCCTGTCGCAGGCCACCGTGCGCGACATCGCCGCCATCATCGACCTGATCGAAACCTATCCGCGCGATGCCGACTACACCAACATCATACGCATCGCCCAGGACCGCATGCAGTTGAAGGTCGACCTCTTGCCGCCCGACCCGCTGCCCGCGCCTGGCCCAAAACCGTTTTTCTCGATTTTGGATGATGTTCTCTCGTCGGAGATCACCCGCCAGATCAACCGCCCGTTCTGGATCGACACGGTCGGCAACTCCAACATCGTCGAGGTGCGCGTGCAGCTCGAGGGCAAGGTGCTGCGCGTCTTCGTGCGCCGCAGCCAGGCCTATGCCTCCAACACCCACATCTTCCTTATCTGGATGGTCGGCACCTCGCTGGTGCTCCTGATGATCGCCATTCCCTTCCTGCGCAACCAGATCCGGCCGATCCTGATGCTTGCCGAAGCCGCCGAAAGTTTCGGCAAGGGCCGGCCGATGCCGCGTGACTTCCGGCCCCGCGGCGCCGAGGAGGTTCGCCGCGCCGGCTTTGCCTTCATGCAGATGCGCGAACGCATCGAGCGCCAGATCGAGCAGCGCACCGCCATGCTGACCGGCGTCAGTCATGACCTGCGAACCATCCTCACCCGCTTCAAGCTGCAGTTGGCGCTTTCCGGCGGCAAGGCCGAGACCAAGGCCGCGCTCGACCAGGACATCGACGACATGCAGTCGATGCTCGAAGGCTATCTCGCCTTTGCCCGTGGCGAGGCTTCGGAAGACGCCGGACGGTTCGATCTCGAGGCCTATTTCGAAAAGCTCGGCGAGGAAGCCAGGCTGCGCAAGCGCAAGCTGTCGACGACGCTTGCCGGAGACCCCGATGTGCATGTGCGGCCGAACGCCTTTGCCCGATTGATGTCCAACGTCATCGGCAACGCCTTCCGCTATGCCAAGACGGTGGAAGTCAACGCCACCCATGGCCGCGGCTCGCTGCTGGTCACCATCGACGACGATGGTCCGGGCATTCCCGCCGACCGGCGCGAAGACGTCTTCAAACCCTTCGTGCGGCTCGACGAAGCCCGCAACCTCGATGCCAGCGGCACCGGGCTCGGCCTGTCGATCGCCCGCGACATCGCCCGTTCCCATGGCGGCGACATCACCCTTGAAGACAGCCCGCTCGGCGGACTGCGCGCTATCATCAAGGTTCCCGCATAACCGGCACGATACCGAAAGTGGAAACAGGCTTCATCCGCCCGTCATGAAACCATGATCAAGAACGCGCATGAAGCGCGCGACCTCAATTGATTCGACCTTGCCGCCTCACTTCGACCCCGTGCCCGTCCGGGTGCGCTGGAGCGAAGCGAGAGCAGCGGTCTGGTCGCCGTTCCGGCATCGTCTCAAGGCAACCGTCGACCTTTCCTGCAAAGGGCCGCCATGCGCATATTGATGGTCACCGATGCCTGGCGGCCGCAGGTTAACGGCGTTGTCCACACGCTGGAGCGGCTCACCGAGACGCTGAAATCCTTCGATGTCGCCGTGGATTTCCTGACGCCGAACATCTTTCGCACCCTGCCCTTGCCGACCTATCCCGACATCAGGCTGGCGCTGACCACGCCCGGCCATGTCGCGCGCCTGATCGACGCAGGCAAGGCCGACCACATCCACATCGTCACCGAAGGGCCGCTCGGCATCATGGCGCGGCGCTATTGCCGCAATGCCGGCCGGCCGTTCACCACCAGCTATCACACACGCTTCCCCGAATATCTCAGCGCACGGCTGCCAGTGCCGGAAAGCTGGGCCTATCGCTGGCTGCGCGATTTCCACAATTCCGGCCAAGGCACGCTGGTCGCCACCCAGTCGCTTGCCGACGACCTCTCGGCGCGCGGCTTCACCAAGCTGCGGCCGTGGACGCGCGGCGTCGACACCAACCATTTCCGGCCCGACAAGAAGAAGAATCTCGGCTTTCCCGGCCCTGTCTTCCTCTGCGTCGGCCGGGTCGCCATCGAAAAGAACCTCTCCGCCTTCCTCGACCTCGACCTGCCGGGCAGCAAGGTGATCGTCGGCGAAGGCCCTGAGCTTGCCAGGCTGAAGGCAAAATATCCGCAAGCGCATTTCCTCGGCCATCGCCCCAACGACGAACTGGCCGAGATCTATGCCTCGGCCGATGTCTTCGTCTTCCCGAGCCGCACCGACACGTTCGGCAACGTCATCATCGAGGCATTGGCCAGCGGCACGCCGGTTGCCGCCTATCCGGTGACCGGGCCGATCGACATTGTCGGCGACGGCTTTGGCGGCGCGGTCTCCAACGATCTGCGCGAGGCCTCGCTTGCCGCGCTCAATGTAGACCGTGCCGAAGCACGCGAACGCGCCATGCGCTACAGCTGGAAGGCTTGTGCAGAGATGTTCCTCGACACGGTCGAGGAAGCGCTGGGAACGACGCGCAAGCTGGCGGCCTAAAACAACCTGCCGCCATCCGGCACCTTGCGCTCGATCGCGCCGAGCACCACCGCGCCCTCTTCGTCGGGAAAGCCGAGCGTCAGCACTTCCGACATGAATGGACCGATCTGGCGCGGCGGGAAATTGACCACCGCGAACACCTGCCGGCCGATCAGCGTCTCCGGTGTATAATATTTGGTGATCTGCGCCGACGATTTCTTGATGCCGATGCCGGCGCCGAAATCGATCTTCAGCTTGAATGCGGGCTTGCGCGCCTCGGGAAACGGCTCGGCCTCGACGATCGTGCCGGCGCGGATGTCGACACGATCGAAATCGGCAAAACTGATCTCGGGCTTACGCTCGCTGTTCGAACTCATCTTGGTTCTTGTCTGCCTTGCGGGGACTCAGGCGTTGCCGTAGGTCTCGAACAGCACGCCGGCCAGGGCGTCCTTGGCCGAGGTTCCCGACCAGACAACGAACTGGAACGCCTGGAAATAGCATTCGCAGGCTTCCAGCGCCGACGACAGCAACACTTCGACCTGCTGGCTCGACGGCTCGACCCCGCCGGCCAGCAGCAGCGACTGGCGGAACATGATCGCGCCCTCCTGCTCCCAGAGGTCGAAATGGCCAAACAGCATCTGCTCGTTGATCAGCGACAAGAGCCGCATCACTTCCAGCGCGCGGGTCTCCGGCACCTTGATGTCGAAGGCGCAGGCAAGGTGCAGCGCCTCGAAATCCTCCATCCACGAGAAGGAGACGTGATAGTCGGTCCAGCTTCCGGCAACCGAGATCGAAATCTCGTCGTCGCCGGCCCGCTCAAAGGACCAGTCGTTGTTGTGGGCCACCTGCTCGATAACATCCACCGGATGGATTTCGCGGGAGAATTCGAGTTCGAGAAGTTCCATGGAATGCTTCCTGTCGTTCTGTACGAGCGCCGCCACACGCTCCGCGGGAGGGCACACACAACGAACAATCTTGTCTAGAACTCGGACGGCCAGGACTTTCTTCGCGCAAAAGACTACCTTCTCGACGCAAAGACCCCAGACCGGACCCCACCGCCCGGTCGCATGACCCTGCTCCGAATCATGCAACAAATTCAGTCTATTGATCGGGAGTCGCGTGAACAGCCCAATTTTTCGCACTGCGTCATTCGCATGTGGAAAGCCGCTGTCACAAAGATTCATGCAATGCCGTTAAGCGATTCACGGCAAAGCGCTTTTCAGGATCGGGCTATGTGGAAAAGTTTAACGATTATTTTTTGTGCGCGGCTTGGCCGCCGTCGCTGGTGTGGCGTCGCCGGCCAGTTCGGCAAGCTTCGCCTCGAGCGCCTCGATGCGGGCGGCAAGGCGAGTGTTTTCTTCCCGCGCCTTGGCGGCCATCTCGCGCGCGGCTTCGAACTCTTCGCGCTGCACCACGTCCATGGTGTTGAGAATGCGTTCGGCCTGCCCCTTGAAGGCCGTCTCCACCTCCCGGCGCACGCCCTGGGCGGCGCCGGCGGCGTCGGTCATCAGCTTGGCGAATTCATCGAGAATGCGGTTCGGTCCGGTCGACATGGCAAATCCTCGCGCTTGCACAAATTGACGTAGTGGCGCTGCGCGTCGAATGCAAGCATGTTGCGCCGCGCTGCGGCATCAAGTCGAGGGCGCCCACCTTGCCTTGACCCTGCCAAAACCCTGCCGCATGGTCCGCGCGCAAACGCGTTTCGCAATGAGAGTTCCCCGTTGAACGAATATTTCCTGCTGCCGCTGGCCTCCTTGCCCTTCCCCGACATCAACCCGATCCTCATCCAGATCGGGCCGCTGGCGGTGCACTGGTATGGCGTCGGCTATATCGTCGGCATCCTGTTTGCCTGGTGGTACGCCAAGCGGCTCGCCGCCAATGCCAGGCTGTGGCCGAACGGCGTCCTGCCGATGAAGCCGGAGGATCTCGACGACTTCATCGTCTGGGCGGCCATCGGCGTCGTGCTCGGCGGCCGCACCGGCTATGTGCTGTTCTATGATCTGCCACGCTACATCGCCCACCCGCTCGATATCTTGGCGGTCTGGCAAGGCGGTATGTCGTTCCATGGCGGCCTGCTTGGCGTCATCCTCGCCATGACGCTGTTTTCCATCAAGCGCGGCATCCGCACCTGGTCGCTGTTTGACGTCGTGGCGGCCGGCGTGCCGGTCGGCCTTGGCCTGGTGCGCGTCGCCAACTTCATCAACTCCGAGCTGTGGGGGCGCCCAACCGACGTGCCCTGGGCTTTCGAATTCCCCAATGGCGGGCCGTTTGCCCGTCACCCGAGCCAGCTCTACGAGGCGCTTCTCGAAGGCGTGGTGCTGTTCCTCGTGCTGCGCATTCTCACCCATTCGCGCCTCAAGCTGAAGACGCCGCGCTTCGTCGGCGGCGCCTTCATCTGCGGCTACGGCCTGTCGCGCATTTTTGTCGAGTTCTTCCGCGAGCCCGACCAGCAGCTCGGCTACCTCCTCGGCACCAACTGGCTGACCATGGGCATGATCCTGTCGACGCCGATGGTGCTGGCCGGCATCTGGGCGATGCTGACCGCCAAGCCGGTGACGCAGCCGCAGCCGGCATGACACGGCTGAAGACCCGCATCGTCGACCTGATCGAGGCCCTGGGGCCGATACCGATCAACGAATACATGGCGATGTGCCTGTTCGACCCGGCGGACGGCTACTACACGACGCGCGAGCCTTTTGGTGCGGCCGGTGACTTCATCACCGCGCCGGAGATCAGCCAAATGTTCGGCGAATTGGTCGCCGTGTGGATGTACCAGGCGTGGCAGGCGAGCGGCCGGCCGCTGCCGGCCACCATCGCCGAGATCGGCCCCGGCCGCGGCACGCTGATGAAGGACATGCTGCGTACGCTGTCGCGGCTCGATCCTGATCTGGCCAGCGGCGCCACCTTCGCCATGATCGAGACCAGCCCGCGCCTGACCGAGGTGCAAAAGCAGACGCTTGGCGCCACACCCTTCGCGGTTGGCTGGCATGAAACCATCGAGACCTTGCCGCAGCAACCGCTGTTCATCGTCGGCAACGAACTGTTCGACGCCGTGCCCATCCGCCAGTTCCTCCGCGCCGGCGCCGGCTGGCGCGAGCGCGTGGTCGGCCTCGACGAGACCAACGACCTTTGCTTCTTCGCCGGCGCCGGCTCGGTCGACCCGACGCTGCTGCCCGCCGATGCCACCCAAGCGCCGCAAGGTTCGATCGCCGAAGTGGCGCCTGCCCGCACCGCGCTCATGGCAACGATCGCCGAGCGCATATCCAGGCATGGCGGCGCTGGCCTGTTTATCGACTATGGCCATCTCCAGCCGGGTGTCGGGGACACGCTGCAGGCCTTGCGAAGCCACGATCACGAAGATGTGCTGGCCAATCCCGGTGAGGCCGACCTCACCTCCCATGTCGATTTCGCCGCCCTGGCCGCGATCGTGCGTGCACATGGCCTCGAAGCCCATCTGACGACACAGGGCGACTTCCTGCTCGGCATGGGCATCCTCGAGCGCGCCGGCCGGCTTGGCGCCGATGCCGGCCAGGCGGCGCGCGAAAGGATCGCCGGCGACGTCGAACGCCTCGCAGGGCCGCAAGCCATGGGCGAGCTGTTCAAGGTGCTTGCGGTACTGCCTCGCGGCGTGGCGGTTCGGCCCTTCGCCGGGGCGGATTGACTTTTTACCGCCGCCCCTCCCAATCTCCCGTCCGCGCTTTGCAGCGCCTGTTCTCGACCAAGCACCTTCTTCTTGACGAAACCGCCCACACGGACAACAACGCCCGCATGCTGAATCAGACCAAACCGGATCCCGTTCGGTCGCCGCTGCTGGACAAGGCGCAGGCACAAGGCATCCGCCACGGCTATTTCACCCGCATCGGCGGTGTCTCCGGCGGCATCTACCAGGGCCTCAACATCGGCACCGGATCGAATGACGACCAGGCGCTGGTCGCAGAGAACCGCGGCCGCGTCGCCGCCTGGATGGGCGTGCCGGCGAACCATCTGTTGACCGCCTGGCAAATCCATTCGCCCGACGTCATCATCGCCAGGGAGCCCTTTGCCGGCGAGCGGCCCAAGGCAGACGCCATCGTCACCGACCGGCCGGGCATCGCCATCGGCGCTTCGACCGCCGATTGCGGTCCCGTGCTGTTCGCGGATGCTGAGGCGCGCATCATCGGCGCCGCGCATGCCGGCTGGAAAGGCGCGTTCACCGGCGTGCTCGAAAACACCATCCTGGCGATGGAAAGCCTCGGCGCCCGGCGCCAAAACATCATCGCCGTGCTAGGCCCCTCCATCGGCCCTGATAACTACGAGGTCGGCCCGGAATTCGTCGCCCGCTTTGTCGAAGCCGATGCCGAAAATATCCTCTATTTCGCGCCGTCCGCCAATGCCGGCCATGCCATGTTCGACCTCAACCGCTACACGGTTGACCGGCTGGCCGAGGCCGGCGTGACGGCTGAAGGCCTCGACCGCTGCACTTACGCCGAGGAAGGCCTGTTCTACTCCTACCGGCGCACCACGCATCGCAAGGAGCCCGATTACGGCCGGCAGGTTTCGGCAATCGTCTTGGAGAGGGAATAATGGCGCTGCATTTTGAACGATCTGAATTTGACGCGCGGCGCGACCGGCTGATCATCGAGATGGCCGAAAAAAAGCTTGATGCCATCCTGCTGTTCGCGCAGGAAAGCATGTACTGGCTGACCGGCTACGACACGTTCGGCTTCTGCTTCTTCCAGTGCCTGGTGGTGAAGGCCGACGGTTCGATGGTGCTGCTGACCCGCTCGGCCGACCTGCGCCAGGCGCGTCAGACCTCGATTATCGACAACATCGTCTTGTGGACGGACCGTAATGGCGCCAATCCGGCGGTCGACCTGCGCAATCTGCTCAACGAACTCGACCTGCTCGGCGCCCGCATCGGTGTCGAATACGACACCCATGGCCTGACCGCGTTCAATGGCCGCCGCCTCGACGAGCAGTTGCAGACCTTCGGCCAGATCGCCGATGCGTCCGGAATTGTCGGGCGGCTGCGCCTGTTCAAGAGTCCGGCCGAGATCGCCAAGGCCGAGAAGGCCGCCAATCTCTCCGACGACGCGCTCGACGCGGCGCTGCCGCTGATCAAGCAAGGTGGCGACGAAGCCCTGATCCTGGCCGCCATGCAGGGTGCGATCTTTGCCGGCGGCGGCGACTATCCGGCCAACGAATTCATCATCGGCTCCGGCGTCGATGCGCTGCTGTGCCGCTACAAGGCCGGCCGCCGCAAGCTCACCAAAAATGACCAGCTGACGCTCGAATGGGCCGGCGTCTTCAACCACTACCACGCACCGATGATGCGCACGGTGCTGACCGGCAAGGTGTCGAAGCGCCATCAGGAATTGTTCGACGCCGCCCGCGCGGCACTCCTGGCTGTCGAAAAGGCGATGACGCCGGGCAACAGCTTCGGCGACGTCTTCGATGCGCATGCCCGCACCATGGAGGCACACGGCCTGACCAAGCACCGGCTGAACGCCTGCGGCTATTCGGTCGGCGCCCGCTTCACCCCGTCCTGGATGGACATGCCGATGTTCTACCAGGGCAATCCCGAACCGATCGCGCCCAACATGACGCTGTTCGCCCATATGATCATCATGGACTCCGATACCGAGACGGCGATGACGCTTGGCCGCACCTACCTGACCACCGAATCCCAGCCCAAGCCGCTGTCCCGCCATGATCTCGACTTGATCGTACAGTGAATCCACAATGGGAGGCGTTCTTCGCCAAGGAGTTAGAAGGCAAATGAGACGATCGCATGTGACGACCGTGTCATTGCTTGTGGCATTGGCTCTTGCCGCCTGCACCAACGCAAAGGACGTGCTCGAACCGTCGGCGATCACTCCGCCGGCGACGTCGACCCAGACGCTGCCCGCCACCAGCACGGCGGGCGCTCCCGCAACCACCGCCGCACCGGTCACATCAGCCCAAAGCGCTGCCATCCTGTCGAAGACCCGCCTGCAGATCGCGCCGATCGTCGGCGCTTCGGTGGAAGCCGCGACACCTCTTACGGCGGAGTTGCAGACCCGCGCCAGGCAGCGCGGTATCACGCTCGCCGGCAGCGCCGACCAGACCGTGACACATGTGCTGAAGGGCTATTTCTCGACGATGTCGGAAGGCGCCGACACCACCGTCATCTATGTCTGGGATGTCTATGACCCCGCCGGCAACCGGCTGCACCGCATCAATGGTCAGCAGAAGGCCCCGTCGGTCAATTCCGGCGCCAGCGCGGGCGGCGACAGCTGGAAGGGGGTCTCGCCGGCCACCATGCAGACGATCGCCGACCAGACCATCGACCAATTCGCGGCCTGGCTCGGCGGCAAGGCGGGCTAGAGGCATCGGACCCAAAAGTGGAGACGGTTTTGGGAAAATCCGATGCCCAACGAGAAGAAGGAGCAGCGCAAGTCCGCTGCTCCCTGTTGCAGCCCGGCGATGGCGCGGAGCTTTCTTGAGTTTAGCCGGCGGATTCCCGATCTCGGCGCTTGCAATACCGGCGCGGGCCGCTAAAAGCCCGGTTAAAGGGCGCAAGCGAGTCCGTCAGGTCTCATCATCCTCCACCAGGAACCGTGCATGAAACTCTTCGCGGGCAATTCCAACAGGGTGCTGGCCGAAGCGGTCGCCCGGTACCTCAACGTCCCGCTGGGCAAAGCCACGGTCAGGCGCTTCGCCGACCAGGAAATCTTCGTCGAAATCCAGGAAAACGTGCGCGGCGAGGATGTCTTCATCCTGCAATCGACCTCGTTCCCGACCAACGATCATTTGATGGAATTGCTCATCATGATCGATGCCTTCATGCGTTCCTCGGCCAAGCGCATCACGGCGGTCATCCCCTATTTCGGCTACGCCAGGCAGGACCGCCGCGCCTCCGGCCGCACGCCGATCTCGGCCAAGCTGGTCGCCAACATGATCACCCGCGCCGGTGTCGACCGCGTTCTGACGCTTGACCTGCATGCCGGCCAGATCCAAGGCTTCTTCGATATTCCGACCGACAATCTGTTTTCCGTGCCGGTGATGGCCCGCGACGTGAAGGCCAAATACAAGCAACTCGGCAACGTCGTGGTGGTCTCGCCCGACATTGGCGGCGTGGTCCGCGCCCGTGCGCTGGCCAAGCGCTTCGATGCGCAACTGGCCATCGTCGACAAGCGCCGCGAACGGCCCGGTGAATCGGAAGTCATGAACATCATCGGCGCGGTCGCCGGCAAGGATTGCCTGCTGATCGACGACATCGTCGATTCCGGCGGCACGCTGTGCAACGCCGCCGATGCACTGCTGGCCAACGGCGCCACCAGTGTCACCGCCTATATCACCCACGGTGTGCTGTCGGGCGGTGCGGTTGCCCGCATCAGCGGCTCGAAGCTGCAGGAACTGGTGATCACCGATTCCATCCAGCCCACCCAGGGCGTGCTCGACGCGCCCAACATCCGCGTCATCTCGATCGCCGACCTCATGGGCGAAGCCATTTCGCGCACCGCGACCGAGGAATCGGTGTCGAGCCTGTTCGACTAGAGCAATTCCAGGAAAAGTGTGAAGCGGTTTTCCCGGGAAAAGCGCGTAGCGCTTTCCCTAGAGAATTACGTCAAAACAAAGAGTTAGAGCAGCTCGCCGTTTCCGTAAAACGGTAAAATGCTCTAGAACAGCACCTGCCGTTACGGCGCAGGGCTTTCCAACCGAACCGGGCCGACCAGGCGACGAGCGACCTCGACGCTTTCTCGTGCGCCGCGCATATAGCCGCGCGGCGAGGTCCCCAGCATGCGCTTGAACATGGTGATGAAGGCCGGCACGCTGTCATAGCCGAGATCGAGCGCCACCCTGGTGATCGGCTCGCCGTCCGCCAGCCTGGGCAGCGCCGCGAACAGGCAGGCCTGCTGGCGCCATGTCGACAGCGACAAGCCAGTCTGGCGCTGGAAGGCGCGGGTGAAGGAGCGGCGGCTCATGCCGGCGGCATCCGCCCATTCATCGATCGTCGCATGCGGCGACGGTGCCGCGACGAAGCGCCGGCAGAGCGCCGACAGCCTTGGATCGGACGGGAATGGCAGGCCGAGCGGCCGTTCCGGCAAGGTCGGGATTTCGTGCAGCAAAAGGTTCATGATCAGCCCACCACGTCCTTCCAGAACGCCGCCTTGCGGCAGCTTTTCCGATTCCACGATCAGGCTGTGCATCAGGTCGGTGACGCCGACGACGCGCAAGCCTTCGGGCAGCCCGGGGATCGCCTGTGGCATGACATAGACCGAACGCATCGAGACATCGCCCAGCATCTCGACGGAATGCTCGGTGCCGGCTGGAATCCACATCGCGTGGTCGGGCGGCACCATCCAGCGTCCGTAGCGCGTCGTCACCAGCACCACGCCGACAAGCGCATGCAAGAGCTGGCTGCGGCTGTGGCGGTGCTGCGGCACACGGGAGCCATCGGGATATTCGGTCGGCAATGCCACCGCCGGCCCGGCCACTTGTTCAAGCCACTCCCAGCGGCTCTCGTGCAACTGGCCGAGATTGGCGTTGCCAGCGTGAAAGACTTCTTTGCCGTGCGGCATCCGATATGGCCCACTTGCGAAACTATTGGACCAAACCACGAAAGAAGTCATCCCGCAAGAAGCTTATAAGGCGCCGGTCCCAAGCGCTCCACAGGAGCGTCCGACAAGGCGGCCGCAGGTGCGTTCGTCAACTGCCTGCGGGCCTGCCCGCCAAAAAGACCACGGAGCCTACCTTGACCGATACGACAGCCGCCAGCGTCGCCCCACCGGCGACCACCAGTCACGCTTCAGCCCAGGCGACGGCCTTCACCGTGATCCTGGCGGTGAGCTTCTGCCACTGCATCAACGACATCATGCAGTCGCTGCTGTCGGCCATTTACCCGCTCCTGAAAGAGAATTATGGCCTCGATTTCTGGCAGATCGGCTTGTTGACCTTCACCTTCCAGGTGACCGCGTCGCTGCTGCAGCCTGTGATCGGCATGATCACCGACAAACGGCCGATGCCCTATTCGCTGCCCTACGGCATGGCGTCATCGCTGATCGGCCTGATTGTGCTCGCCTATGCCGGGCACTATTCGCTGCTCCTGATCGGCGCCTCGCTGATCGGCATCGGCTCGGCGATCTTCCATCCGGAATCCTCGCGCATCGCCCGCTTCGCCTCCGGCGGCCGCTTCGGCCTGGCGCAGTC
>NZ_RZPQ01000940.1:0-1938 GCF_003999135.1 Mesorhizobium sp. M7A.F.Ca.CA.004.06.1.1
GACATTGGTGGCGGGGTTGCCGACATCGATGGAGGTGATCTCCAGATTGGTCGGCTGGAAATCCCTGGTCCCCTTGTCGAAAACCGGATGCAGCAAGGCGTCGACCAGGCTCATCAGCCCGCGCACCGGATTGTCGGCAAGCAGGGGATAGGCGACATGGCCCTGGCGGCCATTGACGGTGACCGCGCCGGACATCGAGCCGCGGCGGCCGATCTTGATCATGTCGCCGAGAGCGTCCGGATTGGTCGGCTCGCCGACGACAGAGGCATCCCATTTCTCGCCCCGCGAAGCCGCCCATTCGAGCAGCTTCACCGTGCCGTTGATGGCCGGGCCTTCCTCGTCGCCGGTGATCAGCAGCGAGACCGACCCTTTCGGACCGCCATTGGCCTCGACATGGCGCGCCACGGCGGCGATGAAACAGGCAATGCCGCCCTTCATGTCGACGGCGCCGCGGCCATACATCTCGCCATTGGCGATCTCGGCGGCGAAAGGCGGATGCGTCCAGGCGGCTTCGTCGCCGACAGGCACCACGTCAGTGTGTCCGGCGAACATCAGATGCGGGCCATTGCCGGAGCGCCTTGCATATAGGTTTTCGATATCGGGCGTGCCGTCTTCGGAAAACACCGGCCGATCGACCAGGAAGCCGAGCGGTTTGAGCATCGTCTCCAGCGCGGTCAGCGCGCCGCCCTCAGCGGGCGTCACCGAAGCGCAACGGATAAGGGCGGCGAGGTTTTCGGCGGGATCGGTCGGCAGCGTCATGGCAAAAGCGATAGTCGAAAGCGCAGGGCCTGTCACGGCCAGACATAGGGGCCAGCGTCATGGCTGGCGATGCCGCCAATATTATGGTTTTCATGTCGTATAGCTCCGACCCGGCGCGGCGACAGGATGGCAGACAAGGACAGAAGGATCGTCATAGCCGGTGCCGGCAGCATCGGCTGCTATGCCGGCGGCTGCCTGGCGTTGGCCAACCGAGAGGTCATTCTGCTGGCTCGGCCGCGCATCGAGGCAGCGCTACGGCAGGGTGGATTGCGGGTCAGCGACCTCCAGGGCCGCGATCGCTCGATCAAGCCCGAGGCGCTTGTCGTCACCGTCGATCCGGCCGCCGCTTTGCCGCTGGCGGACGTGATCCTGGTCACGGTCAAGAGCGGCGCCACCCAGGATATGGCGGATCTTATCAAAGCCCATGCCCGGCCCAACGCCGTGGTGATCAGCCTGCAAAACGGTGTCGACAATGCCGACAGGCTGCGTGCTGGAGTTGCCGGACGTACGGTGCTGGCCGGCATGGTGCCGTTCAATGTGGTGCAGTCGCCGGACGGCGAACTGCCGCTGCGCGTGCACCGCGCTAGCGACGGCATGGTGATGGTCGAGGACGGCACCGCCGGCCTGGTCGGCCTGCTTGGCGTCGAAGGGTTTGCGGTCGAAACCCATGGCGACATAAAAGCCGTGCTGTGGGGCAAGCTGCTGATGAATTTGAACAACGCGCTGGTGGCGCTTTCCGGCCTGCCGCTGGCAACCGAACTGGCCGACCGGCGCTGGCGGCTGATCCTGGCCAGCCAGATCGACGAGGCCCTGAGAGCGATGAGAGCGTCCGGCATCGAGCCGGCGCGGATCGCCGGCCTGCGGCCGGCGTTGCTGCCGAAGGTGCTCAGGCTGCCGGACTGGCTGTTCAAGCTGCTGGCGCGGCGCTTGCTGGCGATCGACCTGCAGGCGCGCTCGTCTATGTGGGACGATCTGCAGCGCGGCCGGCCGACGGAGATCGACGACTTGCAGGGCGCCATCCTGCGGCTGGCGGAAAAAGCCGGCACGCCCCTGCCGACGGTCCAGCGGATCACCGCTTTGGTGCGCGCAGCGGAAGCGGAGCGGCTTGGCTCGCCGGGCCTGGCGCCGGAGCAGGTTGTTGCACCGGCCGGCCGCGCTGCAGATCGTCCCACATAGACG
>NZ_RZPQ01000941.1:0-1927 GCF_003999135.1 Mesorhizobium sp. M7A.F.Ca.CA.004.06.1.1
GATCTTCTCGGTCGGCAGAGTGATGGTCTTTTCGACCTTCTCGCCGTTGAGGAACTTGATCGCCTGGCGCAGGCCTTCGGCACCGGGAGTGACATAGGTGAAGGTTGCCGTCAGCTCGCCCTTGTTGACCATCTGCACGCCTTCGTTGGGCAGGCCGTCGATACCAATGAACTTGATGTCCTTCTCGCGGCCGACATCCTTGGCGGCGAGATAGGCGCCGTAGGCCATCGGATCGTTGTGTCCGTAAACGAGATCGATCTTCTCGTTGCTCTTCAGCGCGTTGGCCATCAGATTGTAGGCCTGATCCTGCTTCCAGTCGCCCGATTGCTGGTCGAGCAGATATTTGATGCCCGGCTCCTTGTCGGTGAATTCGTGGAAGCCGTCGTGGCGGTCATGCGCCGGCTGGGTGCCCATGCCGCCCCAGATCTCGACGACGTTGCCTGCAGCCTTGCCCTTGCCGCCAAGCAGTTCGACGGCATATTCGCCGGCCGCGCGGCCGATCAGCGCGTTGTCGCCACCGACGAACTGCGTGTAGTCCTTGGTCTCGACATTGCGGTCGAGCACGAAGACCGGGATCTTGGCATCGATCGCCTGCTGCACGACGCCGGTCAGGCCGGCCGATTCCTTCGGTGACACCAACAGCGCATCGACTTCCTGGCGGATCAGGTTCTCGACATCGGCGACCTGCTTTTCGGTCTTGTCCTCGCCGTCGGTGATGATCAGTTCGACCTCGGGATGCTTGGCGGCTTCGGCCAGAATGTCCTTGTTGAACTGCGCGCGCCAGGGCTCGATGGTCGTCACCTGCGAGAAGCCGATCTTCCACTTCTTGTCCTGGGCGAAGGCATTGCCGGTGGTCAGAAGCGCGGTGGTGGTCAGCAGTGCCGCGGTCACTGCAGCAAGCTTCAGCATGTCACGTCGTTTCATTTTTTGTTTCCTCCGAGATTGAGAGACGGTGTCTCTTGCGACGGCCGCTTTGCCGCGGCCGTTTCCTTGTGCGCCGATTGCCCGCCGGGCAGGCGCAGATAGGCCAGGAGATCACCGGCATTGCGCTCCTGCACGAGCACGGTGCCGATGATGATCATCCCCTTCAGCACCAGCTGAAGGTTCGAATTGATGTTGTGGAGCTGCAGGATGTTGGAGAGCAGACCGAAGATCAGCACGCCGCAGAACGTGCCGGTGAGGCTGCCGCGCCCGCCCATCAGGCTGGTGCCGCCGATGACCACGGCGGCGATGGCGTCGAGCTCCAGCCCGGCGCCGGCATCCGGCTTGCCTTGCCGGTACTGTGCGACATAGAGCACGGCGGCGATGCCGGCGAGCAGCCCCGAGACGGCATAGGTTGCGATCTTGACGCGGCCGGCGGCGATGCCGGAGAGGCGCGCCGCCTCCTCGTTGCCGCCGATGGCATAGACATAGCGGCCGAACGGCGTGAAGCGCAGCACCGCGCCATAGATCAGGATGGCGCTGAGGAAGAACAGGCCCGGCATCGGGATGATGCCGAACACCAGCGAGCGCAGGATCTCGAAATCGGCGGTCGCGTTGGAGCCGGTATAGACCGGCAGCACCGCATTGTTCTGGCCGGCGGTCAGCCGTGCGATGCCGAGCGCCGTCACCATCATCGCCAGGGTGACGATGAAGGGCTGCAGGCGCCCGGCAACGATGATGAAGCCGTTGAGCGCGCCGAACAGCAAACCAACGCACGGCGCCACCAGCAGCACGCCGAGCACACCGAATTTCGGCTCGATCTGCGGCAGCAGAAACCACAGCGACAGGCAGCACAGGACCACGCCGACGACGGCGGGCGTGACCAGGCCGCGAATCCCGTCCAGCTTGATCTCACGGAGGAGGTCGGCGCCGGCACGGGATTTTGCCAGGTTCTGGAAAATGAAACGGGTGACGACGAAACCGAGGCAAAGCGCCACCAGGGCGA
>NZ_RZPQ01000942.1:0-1926 GCF_003999135.1 Mesorhizobium sp. M7A.F.Ca.CA.004.06.1.1
GTATAGCAGGACAGCGCCAGATAAAGCGACAGGAACTCCGGCCGGACCTGGAAGCCGCCGGTCAGGTTGAAAGTCGACTGCTTCGGGTAGTCGAAGCTCAGGGGAAAGCCGCTCAGCGCATAGGCGAGCAGCGGAAGCCCGACGATCAGCGCGGTGGACGTCCAAAACACTGGAAATTGCTGGCCGGTCGCCATCTGCCGTTGCCGCGCCTTGCGCGCGACGAACCACGCCATGGCGATGCCGACGAGCAGGGCGACGAAGATCAGCCATGAGCCGTCGCCCCATACGGCGCGTGGGAAATAAAAACCGCGCTGGTTGAGGAAGGAGCCGAACGGCAAACCGATGCTGTCGCGCGGCGCCGGCAGCACGGCCAGCACGCCGGAATACCAGAAGAAGATGACCAGCAGCGGCGGGATGTTGCGGAAAACCTCGACATAGACCGTGCAGATCTTCCTGATCAGCCAGTTCTGCGAGAGCCGGCCGATGCCGATGACGAAGCCAATGATTGTCGCGGTGATGATGCCGACGATGGCGACGATCAAGGTATTGATGAGGCCGACCAGAATCGCGCGGCCATAGGTCGAATCCGACGAATACGCGATCGCGCTCTCGCTGATGTCGAAGCCGGCGCGGCCCTTGAGGAAGCCGAAGCCTGAAGCGATGCGCAGCCGCGTCAGGTTGTCGATGACGTTGTGGGCAATCCACCGGACGCCCGCCACCAGCAGCACGACGACCAGCACCTGGAAGAATATGCCCCGGATTTTCGGATCGTTGATGAAGGAACCGCGGCTGGGCTCCTCGCGAAGTACTTCCTGCGATGCCATTCGACCGTCCCTGGAAAGAGAAACCGGGAGGCAGATGATCTGCCTCCCGGATCACATTTCGATCAGCGGATCGGCGGCGCGTATTGCAGGCCGCCCTTGGTCCACAGCGCGTTGATGCCGCGCGCGATCTTCAGCGGGCTGCCCGAGCCGACATTGCGCTCGAACATTTCGCCATAATTGCCGACGGCCTTGACGATGTTGACCACCCAGTCATTGGAGACGCCGAGATCGGTGCCGATCTTGGTATCGGCTTCCTGGCCGAGCACGCGCTTGATCTCGGGGCTTGCCGAGTTCTTCATCTCCTCGACATTGGCCTTGGTGATGCCGAGCTCTTCAGCCTGCAGCAGCGCGAAATAGGTCCACTTGACGATGTGATACCACTGGTCGTCGCCCTGGCGAACGGCCGGTCCGAGCGGCTCCTTGGAGATGATCTCGGGCAGCACGACGTGGTCGGCCGGCGCTCCCAGCGTCAGGCGGATGCCGTAGAGGCCCGACTGATCGGTGGTGTAGACGTCGCAGCGGCCGGCATCATAGGCGGCGTTGACCTCTTCCAGCTTCTCGAAGACGACGGGATTGTACTCCATCTTGTTGGCCTTGAAGTAGTCGGCGAGGTTCAGCTCGGTGGTGGTGCCGCTCTGCACGCAGACGGCCGCGCCCGAAAGCTGCAGGGCCGAATTGACGCCCGGCAGCTTCTTGGCGTTGATCATGAAACCCTGGCCGTCATAGTAGGTGACGCCGATGAAGTTCAGGCCAAGCGCCGTATCGCGGTTGATGGTCCAGGTGGTGTTGCGCGACAGGATGTCGATCTCGCCCGACTGCAGCGCGGTGAACCGCTCCTTGGCGCTGAGCGGCGTGAACTTGACCTTGGAGCCGTCACCAAAGACGGCGGCCGCGACAGCGCGGCAGAAATCCGCATCGATGCCTTGCCAGTCACCCTTGTCGTCCGGCGCCGAAAAGCCGGCAAGGCCGGTGGAGACGCCGCACTGGATGAAGCCCTTCGCCTTGACGGTGTCGAGCGTGGCCGCCGACGCGGCGGACGCCATCAATCCAAGCGTGGCGGCGCCTAGAATGCCGATAGCAATGTGTTTCATGACCCACAGAC
>NZ_RZPQ01000943.1:0-1925 GCF_003999135.1 Mesorhizobium sp. M7A.F.Ca.CA.004.06.1.1
GCCAGATTATTGCCAAATAGTATATCGCCATCTCCGGCGGAAAGTGCCGCCGGCACTTTCTCGACCAAATCGCCTTGTCCAGGCCCTAAATCGGTCGAATGTTCCGGCAACCAAGCAGAGACCCTTGATGACAGAATTCGTCCTTCCCCTGCCCGCAACCGCATCGGTGGCCGTCGCCGGTTCGTCCGATCGTTTTGCGGTGCGCCGTATCTACTGCGTCGGCCGCAACTACGCGGCGCATGCCCGCGAATTCGGCAATGACGAGCGTGATCCGCCCTTCTTCTTCACCAAGCCGGCCGACGCGGTGGTCGATTCCGGCACCGCTATCCCCTACCCGCCGCTGACGGCCAATCTGCACCACGAGATCGAACTGGTGGCCGCGATCGGCAAAGCCGGCTTCCGCATTCCCCGCGACAAGGCGCTGGACCATGTCTGGGGCTATGGTGTCGGCATCGACCTCACCCGCCGCGATCTGCAGGACGAGGCCAAGAAGGCCGCCCGGCCCTGGGACTGGTCGAAGGCCTTCGACCGCTCCGCCCCTTGCGGCCCGCTGGTGCAAGCGCAGGAATCCGGCCATCCACGGAAAGGCCGCATCTGGCTCGCCGTCAACGGCAAGGTCAGGCAGGACGCCGACCTCGCCGAACTGATCTGGCCGATATCGGATATCGTGTCGATCTGCAGCGAGGCGATGGAACTCGAGCCCGGCGACCTGATCTTCACCGGTACGCCGGCAGGCGTCGGCGCGGTTGGCGTCGGCGACACGATGACCGGCGGCGTCGACGGCATCGGGACCATCGAAGTGACCATCGGCCAACCGAAGTGAGGCCATGAGCGAACTCATCCTGCACAACTACTATCGCTCCTCCACCTCCTATCGGGTGCGGATCGCGCTGGAGATGAAGGGGCTGAGCTACGACTATGTCCCGCATCATCTGCGCCATGGCGAGCATCTGGAACCAGCCTATCTCGCGGTCAATCCTCAAGGGCTGGTGCCGGCGCTGATCCTCGGCGACGGCACGCTGCTGACCCAATCGCTGGCGATCATCGAGTTCCTCGACGAGACCAAACCGGAACCACCGCTGCTGCCGAAGGACCCGGCCGGCCGGGCACGCGTGAGAATGCTGGCGCAGATGATCGCCTGCGACATCCACCCGGTGAACAATCTGCGCGTGCTGACCTCGCTGCGCACTCTGTTCGGCGCCGGCGACGAAGACATCACCAACTGGTTCCGCCACTGGGTGAACGAGGGTTTCCGGCCGCTTGAAAAGATCATGGCGTCGTCGGCGGAGACGGGTACATTCTGCCATGGCGATGCGCCGGGCCTGGCCGACATCTGCCTCGCCGCGCAGATTGCCAGCAACGCCCGGTTTGGCGTCGATCTGACGCCCTACCCGACGATCGCGCGCATCAACGCCGCCTGCATGGCGCTGCCGGCCTTCCAGAAAGCCGCGCCCCAGAACCAGCTCGATGCCGAGTAGAGAAGCCACTGACCCGGATGAAGCCAAGGCGCTGGCCGATATCGAGGCCTATGGCTGCCACATCTTGCATGTGCTGGAGGAAGGCGACGATCCGCCTTTCACCTATTCGGTTGGAATAGAGCACAACTTCAAGGCGCCGGAACTCATCGTCATCGGCCTGAAGCCGGAAATCTCCCAGTTCATCATCAACGAGTATTGCAGCCGCGTCCGCTCCGGCGAGGTTTTCCAACCAGGGCAGCGATCGTCCGGTTTTATCGAAGGTTTCGACTGTCAATTCGGCACCGTTCACATCGAACACTACCGCGAGCATTTCGGCTGGGACCTCTGGTTCTACGACGGCCTGGATTTCCGTGTTCTCCAGCTGATCTATCCCACTGTGGACGGCATCTGGCCACGGCAGGCCGAGGCGAGCAACTGGTTCCGGGCCTGGCAGCCGCTTCTCGACAC
>NZ_RZPQ01000944.1:0-1921 GCF_003999135.1 Mesorhizobium sp. M7A.F.Ca.CA.004.06.1.1
CAATATGCCCATGCCCGCATCGGCGGCGCGAAAACCGCGCTCGGGCCGGATCGAGTCCCAATCCCTGTCTAGGCTCATGCTATCGCTCCCCGGCAAATCGACGGCTCGGCCGCGAACGGCCATGCTTCAATTTTTCACGACGAGATAAATCTTCCATTAACGCTGGCTGATACACGCCTCGACCAGGAACCGACCGGACGCGAGCCTCAGAGAAGATCGATGAGGAACGGGATTAGCGGCGCATCGGCCGGCGGCATCGGATAGTCGCGCATCTGCTTTGGCCGCACCCATTTCAGCGCCTGCCCTTCCCTGGGATGGGCGATGCCGCGGAAGCGGCGGCAGATGAACAGCGGCATCAGCAGGTGGAAATCGTCGTAGGAATGACTGGCGAAAGTGAGCGGCGCCAGGCAGGGAATGTCGGTTTCGATGCCGATTTCCTCATGCAGTTCGCGAATGATGCATTGTTCGGGCGTCTCGCCGGGCTCGACCTTGCCGCCGGGAAATTCCCACAATCCGGCAAGTTGCTTGCCCTGAGGCCGCTGCGCCAGAAGCACCCGGCCGTCGGCATCGACCAGCGCGCAGGCGGCGACCAGGAGCAGGCGTTTGCCGGCGGTCACGACATTATTCATGACCCGGCGGCCGGCGGTAGTGGTAGCGATAGACTTCCTCGAAGCCGAGCGAATGGTAGAGCGCCAGCGCCGGCACGTTGTTGGCCTCGACCTGCAGCCAGGCTTCCCGCGCGCCCCGCAGCCGCGCCCATTTCAGCGCCGACAGGATCAGGTTGCGGCCATGGCCCTTGTTGCGCGCCGATCTGTCGGTGGCGACCTCGAACAGGCCGGCGAGATCGCCGTCATGCACGCAGATAAGCGTCGCCAGCGCCTCGGCTCCATCTTCGAGCGCGAACAGCCCGGCTTCGGGCTGGATGGCGCCGATGATCTCTGACAGGCCGGGGCGCAGCGAAACATCCGAACCGCTGACCTTGAGCAACGCGCCGATGAAGCGGCTGATGTCCTTGAGCGGAATCTGGTCCATGGCGGCGTCGAGCTGCGCGCCGGCCAGCGGCAGCCGCATGACCAGCGACTCGTCGAACCGGCTCCAGCCCTCGCGGTCGAGATGGCTGGCGAGATCGGGACCCGACAGCGGCGACATGCGGAACGTCAGCGGCCTTCCATAGGCATCGAAACGGCGGCTGGCCCGTCCGATACGGTCGGCCATGTGCATGATATCGCCGGGATCGAGCGGATTGACCGAGTTCAGCCGCTTGGCCGGATGGCCGGCGGTCAGCCGCACCACCCAGGTGCCGTCATAGTGGACGGCGGCTGCCGGCCAGGCGCGAAAGCCGGCCGCCTCGTAGCGGCGTACGATCGCGAGCATGCTTGCCGGATGCCTGGAGCTCAAAACCGTCAGCTCCGATAATCGCCATTGATGGCGACATATTCCTTGGTGAGATCGCAGGTCCACACCGTCGCCTTGCCGCGGCCGATGCCGATATCGGCACGGATGCGGATGTCGTCGCGCTTCATGTAGGCCGACGTCGCGGCCTCGGAGTAGCCGGGGTCGCGCTCGCCTTCATGCGCCAGCCTGTTGTCGCCGAACCAGATCGACAGCCGGTCGCGATCGGCGGGTTCGCCGGCCTTGCCGACGGCCATGACGACGCGGCCCCAATTGGCGTCCTCGCCGGCGACCGCCGTCTTGACCAGCGGCGAATTGGCGATGGACAGCGCGATGCGCTTGGCCGAGCGCGCCGATTTGGCGCCGGTGACGGTGACTTCGACCTGCTTGCGGGCGCCCTCGCCGTCGCGCACCACTTGCAGCGCCAGCGATTTCAGCACCTTGCCGAGCGCCCGGCGGAACGCGCCGAGACGGGCATCCTTGGGATCGGTTATCTCCGGCGCGTTCCGCCGGGCGCTCGGCAAGGTGC
>NZ_RZPQ01000945.1:0-1917 GCF_003999135.1 Mesorhizobium sp. M7A.F.Ca.CA.004.06.1.1
CTGGAGGACATCGCCGCCGAGGTCACCGAAAAGCAGGTGGACGGCGTCATCGTCTCCAACACCACCATCTCCCGACCGTCATTGCGCAGCGGCGACACCGCGCGCGAGACCGGCGGGCTCTCCGGAAAGCCGCTGTTCGAGCGTTCGACCATCGTGCTGGCGAAGATGCGCAAACTGCTCGGACCGGACCGCGCCATCATCGGCGTCGGCGGCGTCGATTCCGCCGATACGGCGCTGGACAAGATCCGTGCGGGTGCTGATCTGGTCCAGCTCTACACCGGCATGATCTATGCCGGGCCTTCACTGCCGGGCCGTATCCTTTCCGGAATGGTCCGTTTCGTCGAAAAGGAACGGCTGAAGTCGATTTGCGAGTTGCGCGGCAGCCGCCTCGACTTCTGGGCGTCCAGGCAACTCTGAGCCTGCTCTCAGGAGCGTAGATTGCGACTGACGGCCCGCTCGCAAATGGCGCCGCCGATGGCAGGCAACACGCCGAAGAGAAGCAATTGCGCGGTGCCGCCGATGCCAGAAACCGCGGAGAGAATGAACGCAGCGAGCAATCCCAGCGCCGCGCCCAAGACATATGGCAGGTAGCTTCGCATAAGCTCGCCCTGGAACAATTGGTGCATCAAGTCTGTTGGAAATCGACTGGAAGTGCAAGTGCATCCGACCGCACAGCAGGGCAACGAACTCGGTTTAACGGGTTGCTTCGGAGCCTCGCCGGCGCATTGGCTGACGGAGCATCAAACGAAAAACCCGCCTGTGCGGCGGGTCACTGGCGCAAATCAGCACCATGGCCAAAAATGTACCATAGCTGAGATCACCGAGTCAAGAAAAAATTCCTATCGCGAACAGGTGCCGTTCGCTGCCTGGACGGCGCAGGGCCTCCCGGAGGGCACCGTCTAAAACGCCGTCCGCACCCTGAGCCGCAGGATCGTCAGCAGGCTGAAGCCTCGCACCAGCAGGAAGACGTGCAGCGCCGCCCAAAGTCCATTGTTGCCGAAGGCGGGCGCAAGGGTCAGCAGCGCGGTCGCGAAAACCAGGAACGACAGCAGCATCATGTTGCGCATGTCGCGGGACCAGGTCGCGCCGATGAAGACGCCATCCATCTGGAACGCCAGCACACCGCTCAGCGCCGTGAATGCCGCCCATGGCAGGTAGATGTCGGCCACCGAACGGACTTCCTCCGATGTCGTCACGAGAGCGACCAGATTGGCGCGACCAGACAGCATTACCAGCGTCGCGGCTCCCGCCAGTCCGAAACCCCAAAACAGCGTCAGCCGCACGGCCTGGCGGAACGGTGCGGCGGCACGTGCGCCGACGGCACGGCCCGCCAGCTGTTCGGCGGCGGTGGCAAAGCCGTCGAGGAAATAGCCGGCGACGAGGAAGAAGTTCATCAGCACGGCGTTGGCGGCCAGCGTCACCGTGCCGAACTGCGCGCCCTGGCGGGTGAACAATGCGAAGGCGGCGAGCAGCGAGAACGAGCGGATCATGATGTCGCGGTTGAGCGACATCATGCGCAGGAAGGCGGCCATGTCGAGCAGGCGGTGGCGCGGCAAGGATGGGGCGGCCCGGAACCGGCGGATAACGATCGCCAGGCCGAGCAGCATGGCCAGGAACTCACCGGTGACGGTCGCCCAGGCAACGCCGGCGACACCCCAGCCAAGTTCCAACCCAAGCACGAAGCAGAGCGCGATGTTGATGCCGTTCAGCACCAATTGCAGCATCAGCCCAAGCCCGCCCTCGCCGCGCCCCAGCACATAGCCGAGGATGGCGTAGTTGATCAGCGAGAACGGCGCCGCGAGCAGCCTGATCCTGATGTAGACGCCCATCGCCTCGCTGACGCGCGGTTCGGCGCCCATGAACTTTTGCCCGGCGATGGCGACCAGCGGCGCAAGGGCAGCGAGCACGATGCCGGCG
>NZ_RZPQ01000946.1:0-1909 GCF_003999135.1 Mesorhizobium sp. M7A.F.Ca.CA.004.06.1.1
GTTCCATGACCTTGAGATTGATGCCCAAAAGGTCGTCGCGGCTCATGCCGGGCTTGCGCGGCACGCCGGCGGTGACGATGCAGACATCGGCGCCTTCGATGCCGGCATAGTCGTTGATGCCGGTGAGCCTGGAGTCGAAGCCATCGACCGGCGACGACTGCGCGATATCGAGCCCCTTGCCCTGCGGGATACCTTCGGCAATATCGAACAGCACCACGTCGCCGAGGTCCTTGAGGCCGATCATGTGAGCGAGCGTGCCGCCGATCATGCCAGAGCCGATAAGCGCTATCTTGTTGCGTGCCATGTGAGGATGTTTTCCCTTTGTCGGTGACGACGTCTCAAATCTCTGGTGACTTGATGGCGGCGTCGAAGAAGAGGCCGGAATGCTGCGGGGAACCGCGAATTTTCGCCGCACCCAATAGCCCCGGCACGGAAAAAATTCAAACGATTATTTTGGTGTCAGTATTTTCAATCGGTTAGATCACTTGGGATTTACGTAAACGTCAAAGTTTGTAAGCCGACTTTGGAAGAAATAACCGATGAAGACGGAAATCGTAAGGCCGAATGCGGGCGATGACACCCTTGTGATGCGGGTAACCGAGGAGGTTCGAGTTGTAGACGTCGGCGGGACAGCGCCCCCCCTCTGTCCTGCCGAGGGAGGGGACACGAAGGATTGCTACCGACGGATTCTCTGGAAATTCAGGCCTGCGCCTGCTGTGCCCCTGGCGCCGGCTTCCCCTTCTGCCGCGCCGCCCAATCCTCCAGCCAGTCGCGGCTTTGCATCTCGATCAGCCGCGATGCGGTGCGCTCGAACTCGAAGACTTCGACGCCGCGCTTGGCTGCATAAAGCGCTTGCGGCGGCGCATCGGCGCTCATCACCAGCCGCACATGATGGTCGTAGAGCGTGTCGATCAGAAGGATGAAGCGCTTGGCCTCGTTGCGCTTGCCTTCGCCGAGCACCGGGACATGGTCGATAAAAATGGTTGAGAAGCGACCGGCGATCGCCAGGAAATCGCGCGCGCCAAGCGGCTTTTCGCAGAGATCGGCAAAGGAGAACCGCGCCGCATCGCCCGCCGCGCGCGGCACGATCACCTGCCGTCCTTTGAGGGCAATCGATGTCTCGGCGGTCGGCGCGCCCCGCGTCATGGCTTGCCAGGCCTCGTCGAGTAGCTGGTCCGCCGCCGCATCGGCCGGCGTGACATAGACCGGTGTCCGGGCGAGCTTTTCCAGCCGGTAGTCTTTGTCGGCATCGAGCGCCAGCACCTGTGTGTGCAGCTCCAGTATGCCGATAAAGGGCAGGAAAAGCTGGCGGTTCAGCCCGTCGCTGTAGAGGTTTTCCGGCGCCACATTCGAGGTGGCGACCAGCACCACGCCGCTGGCAAACAGCGCCGAAAACAACCTGGACAGGATCATCGCGTCGGCAATGTCGGTGACCGAGAACTCGTCGAAGCACAGCACCCAGGCTTGCTCGGCAAGGGCCTTGGCCACCGGCGGGATCGGATCGTCTTCCCTGACGTCGCCATTCTTGCGCGCCTGCCGGTGCTTCTGGATACGGTCCTGCACGTCGGCCATGAAGTCGTTGAAGTGGACGCGGCGCTTGCGCCGCACCGGCAGCAAGTCGAAGAACATGTCCATCAGCATGGTCTTGCCGCGACCGACGCCGCCATGGATGTAGAGGCCTTTGACGGCCTCATCCGTCTCGCGCTTGCGGGCGAACAGCCAGCCCAGCGCGCTCGACTTATGCGCCAGCCGCTTGGCCGAAATCTCATCGGTCAGCCGGTCGAGTGCCGCAACGATCCGTTCCTGCGCCGGATCGCGGTCGATCGTACCGGTTTCCACCAGATGGTCGTAGCGCTGCCTGACGGTCGCATGGGTCTGGAGGCCGTCACGCAGATGCATCGGTCACGTC
>NZ_RZPQ01000947.1:0-1906 GCF_003999135.1 Mesorhizobium sp. M7A.F.Ca.CA.004.06.1.1
ATCTTATCGAGATGTCCCACATTTCGAAGGCGTTCGGAGGGAGCAGGGCGCTCCATTCCGTTTCCCTCGATCTCAAGGCGGGCAGCGTCCACGCCCTGATGGGCGAGAACGGCGCCGGCAAATCGACGTTGATGAAGATCCTGGCGGGCGTGCATCAGCCCGATTCCGGTGAGATCTTCATGAACGGGGAGAAGCTCGATCTGAAATCGCCGCGAGCCGCACTCGATGCCGGCATTTCGACCGTTTTCCAGGAGCATTCGCTGCTGCCCAATCTGTCGATCGCCGAGAACATGTTTCTCGGCCGGGAGCCGACGACACGGTTCGGCTCGATCGATTATCGGGTGATGAGCAGCCAGACCGCCAAGGCGCTTGGCGAACTCGGCCTCACGCTCGACCCGTCGCAACTCGTTTCAAACCTGACCATAGCCGAGCGGCAATTCGTCGAGATCGCGCATTGCATCCAGGCGGACGCCAGCGTGCTCATCCTCGACGAGCCGACGGCGGCGCTCAACGCAGCCGATGTCGATGTGCTCAACCGCAACATCCGCCGGCTGCGCGATAAGGGAAAAGCCATCGTCTACATCTCGCATCGCATGGAGGAGATATTCGAGCTGTGCGACACGGTGACGGTGCTGAAGGACGGCGCACTGGTCGGCACAAGAATGGTGTCCGAGATCACCACCGACGAACTCATCGCCATGATGGTCGGACGCGAACTCCAGGACCTTTTTCCCGATCGTACTGATAACAAAGGCGACGAGATCCTGCGCGTCGAGAACCTGAGGATCACCGAGACATCGCGGCCGCTGTCGCTGACATTGCACAAGGGCGAGATCGTCGCCCTGGCCGGCCTGGAGGGACAGGGCCAGCAGCGCTTCCTGAGATCGCTGATCGGCCGCTATCATCCCTCCGCCGGGACGATTTCCGTCAACGGCAAAGCGCTGAAAATGCCGCTCCCGCCATCATCAGGCGTTCGCCATTTGCAGCAGCTGAGGGTCGGCTTCGTTCCCGAGGACCGCAAGGAAGAGGGGCTCTTCCTCGCTTTGCCGATCGCCCACAACATCGCCATCGGATTGCATTCGAGGCGATCCGAACTCGCGGCGGCGCGGCCGTATCGAAACGTGATCGCCCGCATGATGGAGGTCATGAACATAAAGGCGGCAGGGCCGTCCGCGCCGGTCGGCTCCCTGTCCGGCGGCAACCAGCAAAAGGTTCTGCTCGGCCGCTACCTGGCCGCCGATCTCGATCTTCTGCTGGTCGAGGAGCCGACCCGCGGAGTCGACATCGGCGCCAAGTCCGAGATCTACCACCTGCTGCGCGACTTTACCGCCAAGGGCGGCGCCGTGCTGGTGCTGTCGCGTGAGACGATCGAGTTGATCGGGCTCTGCGATCGCATCTACGTCGTCCACGACGATACCATCGTTGCCGAAATGCCGGCAGCGCAGGCGACAGAACACAAGATCCTCGACGCGGCCCTGATGGGCGGTTCCACGCGCCAGCATTAGGGGCCTCCATGCATCGTTCGCTTTTCAACATCCTGAGTGGCCGGAACACCCGGCAAGGCCTGTGGGGCCTGCCGCTTCTGGTCGCCTTGCTCATTTCGCTGTGGCTGGCCGTCGAGACGACACAGTTCGCCACGGCCGAAAACCTCTTCAACCTGGTAGCCCAGGCGATGCCGCTGATCATCGCGGCGATCGGACAGCTCGTCGTCGTGCTCATCGGCGGGCTCGACCTGTCGGTCGGTTCGGTCATCAGCTTCACCACCGCGGTGCTGGCGCTCGACCAGCCGGCGATCGTGCTGATCCCGGCGGTCTTCGTGCTGGCGGCACTCATCGGGCTGACCAACGGCCTGGCGATCACCCGCTTCAACGTCCATCCGATCATCGCGACGCTGTCGACGCAGTAC
>NZ_RZPQ01000948.1:0-1906 GCF_003999135.1 Mesorhizobium sp. M7A.F.Ca.CA.004.06.1.1
AGGATGGCCCGCCCGACAAGCTCGACCGGCAACTCGCCGCCGGGTGGGGCGACGCCGACCGACGAGACATGGGTGCCGGGCCGCACCCAGTCGGCCGAGATCACCGGCGCATAGGAATGCGTTGCCAGGCAGACGACGTCAGACGAGCGCACCGCGGCCTCGATATCGGCGACGGCAACGACGCCGGGATGTTGCGCGGCGAGCGCCTGTGCATCCGAAAACTCCTTCGAGACAACGCGGATTTCGGCGAAATCGCGCACCAGCGGCAAAAGATGCAGATGCTGGCCGGCCTGCACACCGGCGCCGACCACCGTCGCGACCTTGGCGTCGCGGCGGGCGAGTTCACGCACCGAAAGCACGGCCGAGCCGGAGGTGCGCACGGCGGTGATGTAGGTGCCATCCATGACGCAGACCGGCATGCCCGTCTGCGGGTCGAACAGATGGATGGTGGCGAGGTGGCTGGGGATGCCTTTGGCGACGTTGCCCTCGAAGACGTTGACGATCTTCACCGTCAGATGCATGCCCGCTATCCATGCCGACATCGCCAGCGAATAGCCGGCCTGCGGAACATCGAGCTGCGGCCGTGCCGGATTGACCACCTTGCCGCCGGACAAGGCCTTGAAGCCGCCGGCGAGCACGTCGAGAAGCTGGCGCAGGTCGATGCAGGTTTTCACCTCGGCCTCGCTCAGGATGAGTACGGGCATGTCACCCTTGGCCTGGGCGCTGCGGGAGGTCGATATCGCTGATGTCATGGGATACGCTTTCGTTGTCGGTTGCACGACAACGGTATTGCAGTCCGGGAGCGTGATGAAATATACTGCTTTTGCTACTTTGGCGTGATTATCACGTTTGTTCTGGTCAAAAAGTGTGAATCCTGCAATGGACGATCTCGACCGTATCGACCGCTCGCTGCTACGTTTGTTGCAGGAGGACGGCCGCCGCACGACGCTCGATCTGGCGCGCCGGGTCGGTCTGTCGCCGACCGGGGCGACGCAGCGCGTCAAGCGGCTGTTCGCCGAAGGCTTCATTCGCGCCGTGCGCGCGGTGCTCGATCCTGCTCGGATCGGGCAGGCGCAGCTCGTCTTCATCGAGGTGCGGCTCGACCACACGGCGCCGCATGTGTTCGACCGCTTCGCCGAGGCGGTTCTGCGGGCGCCCGAGATCATCGAATGCCACATGGTGGTCGGCGGCTTCGACTATCTGGTCAAGGCGCGCATCGCCGACATGGCGATGTTCCAGGATTTCCTGCAGCGCGTCATCCTGCCGCTGCCCGGGGTGCGGGAGACACACACCTACGCTTCGATCGCCAATGTGAAGCCCGACGCCTTGCTGCCGATCTAGAGCGGCGGCCTTTCTCCCGCATCCAGCAACCATTGCCGCACGGCTTGCGTCGGCTCGGGGTGGCGCTGTTTTCTCGGCATCACGACATAAAAATCCTGCGTGCCGCGCATTTCGCCGCTGACGGGCTGAACCAGGCGGCCCGTGGCGAGATCAGCGGCTACGAGGAAGCGGCTGGCCAGCGCAATGCCCTGGCCGGCGACGGCCGCGTCGATGGCCAGGCCCGTCTGGTTGAAGCGCATCCGTTTCAATTCGGTCGTCATCTTCAGGCCGACCGCTTTCTCCATGAATTCCGGCCACAGATTGTGGGCATCGTGCAGCAGCACATGGTGCTGGATTTCGGAGGCTGCGATTTCAGCAACACCTTCCGGCAGCAAGGCCGGGCTGCAGACGGCGACGATCTGCTGGGGAAACAGCAGGTCGACGATCAGCCCAGCGCCGAAGGGCGGGCGGCCTTGCCTGACCGCGATGTCGACGCCATCGGCCTGGAAGCTCGACAGGCTCTCGCTGGCCAGCACGCGCAAATCGACCAGCGGGTTGTGCGCGACGAAGTCGTGCAATCTCGGGA
>NZ_RZPQ01000949.1:0-1902 GCF_003999135.1 Mesorhizobium sp. M7A.F.Ca.CA.004.06.1.1
CTGCCCGCGCGCGGCGGAATGCTGGCGCGTTGGTGAGGTCTTTATCACCGAGACCCACCGCGCATCCGCTCGCTCGCAAGCCGCCGGCGATGACGCGCAGCAGCGTCGTCTTGCCTGCGCCGTTGCGGCCAAGCAGGCCGACGACTTCGCCGGACGCGACACTGAGGTCGATGCCGTTCAGCACCGGGAGCAGGCCGTAGCCGGCCGAGACGGCAAGTGTCCGCAGCATGCTCAGCGCCTCCCCAGATAGACGTCGCGGACCATCTCGTCGGTCTCGATGTCGTGGAAAGGACCGCTGCGCAGTCGGCGTCCCTGGTGCAGCACCAATGTCTCGCAGTTCAGCGCCCGCACGAAGCGGATGTCGTGCTCGACGGCAACGATCGAGAACTCGCCCTTGAGCCGCAGCAGCATGTCGGCCGTCGCCAGCGTCTCTTGTGGTGTCATGCCGGCGGTCGGCTCGTCGAGCAAAAGCAACTTTGGCTCTATCGCCAACGCCATCCCGATCTCCAGCCATTGCTTCTGGCCATGCGCGAGCTCGCCGGCCAGCGTGGCGGCACGGTTACCGAGCGCGACCAGTTCCAAGAGTTCACCAACCGGGCGCACTGGCGAAGGCGCGCCCCAGCGCGCGACCTTCAGATTGTCCTCCACCGAGAGGTTCGGGAAAACCGAGGGAATCTGGAATTTGCGGGCGATGCCGAGCCGGGCGATGCGATGCAGCGGCAATCCGGCGATGTCATGGCCGAGGAAGCGCACGCTGCCGCTGGTCGGACGCAGCGTGCCGGTCAGCACGTTGAGGAAGGTGCTCTTGCCAGCGCCGTTCGGCCCGATGATGCAGCAAAGTTCCTTGTCTCGTACGGCGAGGTTCAGAGCCTCCAGCGCCTGCAGTCCGCCAAAGCGGATACCGACATTTTCAGCCTGCAGCAGGATGTCGCTCATTGCGCGCGCCTCCCGCCCTTGAACAGGTCTTTCAGCCGCGCGTAGATCGACAGGATGCCATCCGGCAGGACGAAGACGATGATGACGAAGACACAGCCGAGCAGCAGCGGCCACAGGCTCGGGTTGAAGCTGCTGATCGTCTGCTGCGCGCGCTGAATGAAGATGGCGCCCAGTACTGGCCCAAGCAGCGTGCCGCGTCCGCCGACCGCCACCCAGACGATGACTTCCGTAGACAGAAGCAGCCCGGACAGATCGGGTGCCACCAGCCCGGCCATACAGACATAGAGGGCGCCGGCAAGGCCGGCGATCGCCGCCGACAGGACGAAAGTGACAAGCAGCCGCAATGGCGCGTTGTGGCCGAGCGCGGCCGCCCGGATTTCATTGTCTTGAATGGCGGTCAGCACTGTGCCCCAGCGGCCACGGCTGATCAACCAGAGCGCCAGCACCGTCATGGCGACGATGGCCGAGACGAAGATGTAGCTGGGCAGATCCTGGCTGAGATCGACGTGCAGCCCGCCAAGATCGAACTCGATCGGCGGGATGCCGATCAGGCCGCTGTCGCCGCCGGTGACCGAGCTCCAGGAGACCGCGGCCTGCTGGCAGATGACGCCCATGGCCAGCGTGACGATGGTGAAATAGCTGCCACGGATGCCGCCGAAGAACAGGAAGTAGCCGATGATGGCGGCGACGAAGGCCGCACCCGCCACCGCACCCATGATGCCGAGTAAGCTTCCAAAGGGGATGGCATCATTGAGTGTGACCAGCGCCATGATGTAGCCGCCGATGCCGAAAAAGGCGGCGTGGCCGAAACACAGGATTCCGGTGCGGCCCCAGAAGAAGTCGAGGCTCGCCGCGAACAGGCCGAAGATCAGCGCGTCGCGGATCACCGTCAGCTGATAGCCGCCGGCAAAGAGCGGATAGACGACCGCGAGCGCCACGCAGATGGCGAAGATCAGCAGCCAGTTG
>NZ_RZPQ01000094.1:0-12499 GCF_003999135.1 Mesorhizobium sp. M7A.F.Ca.CA.004.06.1.1
GGTCGCATTGGTGGACGAGTTCGGGAATCTCGGTCGAGTGCAGCAGGATCGAACCGCCCGAAGCCACGTAGTTTCGCATCATCACATAAAGCTCGTGCTTGGTGCCGACGTCGATGCCTCGGGTGGGATCGAACAACAGAAGGATGCGGCTCTGCGCCACCAGCCATTTGGCGATGGCGATTTTTTGCTGGTTGCCCCCGGAAAACGCACCGGCCCGCGTCCAAAGCGCGCGGCGGTCGACCTCGACAGTGTCGAATGCCGCCTCGACGGAGCGGGTCTCAGCCTGCGCGTCGACAAGGCCTAGCCGTGTGAAGCGCGATATCACCGGCAGGGTGGCGTTCTGGCTGCCCGACAGCTTCAGGAACAGGCCTTCGGATTTGCGGTCTTCCGGCACCAGGCCGATGGCCATGTTGGGGCGCAAGGCATCGGCCGGCGAACCGAGCCAGACCTTGCGGCCGTCGACGAGGATGTGGCCGCGCTCGATCTCGGCCATGCCAAAGCAGGCCAGGAACAGGTCCTGCTGGCCCATGCCCTGCAACCCGGCGACGCCGAGGATTTCGCCCTTGCGCAGATCGAAGCCGGCGCCGTCGAGCTTGCGCCCGACCTTTAGGTCGCGCACGCCCAGAACCGGCGGCCCGAAAGCCTGGGCGCTGTCCGGCTTGGGCGGGAAGGTCTGCTCGATGCTGCGGCCGATGATCTTTTCGATGACGTCGCCATCCGAGACATCGGCAACCGGCGCGGTGACGATGTGGCGGCCGTTTCTCAGGATCGTCAGCGTGTCGCAAAAGGCGCGGACCTCGCGCATGCGGTGCGTGATGAAGACGATGGTGGTACCCGCCGCCTTCAGCCCGGCGATGATGTCGCCCAGCCAGTCAACATCGCGGCCGGCGAGCGTCGAGGTCGGTTCGTCGAGCAAAAGGATGCGCGGCTTGCGGTAGACGGCACGCGCGATCTCGATCTTCTGGCGCACCGAAAGCTCGAGCTCACTCACCTCGGCGTCGAGATCGACGGAAAAACCGAGATCCTCGATATGGCGGCGGACGGCCTTGCGGGCGGCACCGCGGCGGATCAGGCCGGAGATGCCGACCGGGGCGTAAGGCAGCATCATGTTGTCGAGGACGGAGAGGTCGCGCACCAAGGTCATCTCCTGGAATGCTGTCTGCATGCCCAGCGCATGTGCTGCGCGCGGCGCGCCGTAAGCGATCTCCTTGCCGAAGACACGGACATGGCCTTGGCTCGGCCGGACCAGTCCGGACAGCAGCTTCACCAGTGTCGACTTGCCCGCTCCGTTTTCACCGAGCAGGGCATGGACGCTGCCGGGCGCGATCGCAAACGACACGCCGTCCAGCGCAACGGTCGGTCCGAACGCCTTGCTGATGCCGTCGATCTCGATGGCGGGGAGCTCGGAATGTTCTGTCATTGTCCTCGATCGCCAGGCTTGGCATGGGCTGACGATGCACGGACAGAAAATGTCCGCGCATCGTCAAGATCGCCTTGGGAGGCTTATTCTTCCGGTTGTCCGACGAGGGCAGCCGCGAGGCCGACCTCGGGTGTCTGGTCCGAGAAGATCGAGGCAAACCAGCCCGGGTTGGAGACCAGCGACGGCTTGAAGGCGTTGCAGCCGGCCTTCATCTCCGCCCATGTGCCTTCGTCGCACAGCTTGATCGTCTCGTTGGTGACGACCGGCAGCGGCAGGATGGTGGTCTTAGGCACGTCCTTGCCTTCGATCGCCTCGACGGCAAGCTTCAGCGCCAGCGCACCCGAATAAGGCGGCGAGGCGTAGGAAATGCGTTGTGCGCCGGCCGGCGCGTAGGGCGCGGCCGCGCCTTCGACTTCGGTGCCCTCCGGCAGCATCTGGATGCGGCCGCCATTGGAACCTTCGCCGGCGCAAGGCAGGAGTTCGCTGGTCTTCTTGCCAGCCTCGAGCTGCATCGAGTTGGCGGTGAAGCAGCCGACCTGCATCCACAGCCCGTTGATGTCGTCCCAATTGCGGGTGGCCAGGATTTTCGAGAGCTCGGTGCGGGCGACCGCCTGGCTCCACATGCCGACAGCCTCGCCGACGATCTTGATATCAGGATATTTGGCGAAGACTTCCTTGGCGGCTTTTGTCCGCTGATCGTCGACGGATGTTCCCGGGACACCCGTGATGGCGATGATGTTGCCCTTGCCGTTGAGCTTCTTGACCAGCCATTCGGCGGTCACCCTGCCGGCTTCCAGCTGGTCGATGTGGACGTTGTAGGCACAAGGCTCGGTGATCTCGGCGTCGTAGGCAAAGACCTTCACGCCCTTGTCGCAGGCATTCTTGACGACCTGGTTGAGCGCGGTCGGGGAAATCGGATACACGACGATCGCCTCGGCGCCGCTTTGCACCATCGCGTTGATCTGCTGAATCTGGCGTTGCGCGTTGGGGCCAGCGACCTGGACCTGCAGGTCGACCTTGTCGGCCAGGCTCTTGTGGGCGGCCATGGCCTTGACCATGTTGGCCGCCTCCGCCTGCCAATCATTGCCGATGTAGCTCATGCTGAGAAAGATCTTGTGCTTCTCGGCTGCCTGCGCGGCGGACAGGCCGAAGGCGCATGCAGCCATCCCAGCCAGCAGCGCGAGCCGCCGGACTTTCGATCCGATACCCATGTGAAACTCCTCCCAAACAGAACGACCGAATGCCTCCCAAGGGCACAAAACGTAACCCTTGCCATTCGATGCCAGCGACCGTAACATCGTTTGATCAAATATCAATGATGAAATCGTTTATATCAAAACGGGCTATGTCGGCCGCTTGACGTGGCACCACGAACCTTGCATTCCCAGACAAGCAATAGTGTCGCCCTTGGGCGGGAAGGTTGACCGGAGATGGCTGGATCGGCGTTCAGGAAGCCTGGTGTCGAGATCATTCCACTGTCCAAGGAAACTCTGCAGGACCGGGTCTACAATCAGGTCACCGAACTGATCCTCGACGGCAGCATCGTACCGGGCGAGATGGTCACGGTTCAGAGCCTCGCCGACGCCTTTGGCGTCAGCCCGATGCCGGTCAGGGAAGCGCTGCGGCGCCTGACGGCAGCCAACGCGCTCACTGTGGTATCCGGACGCTCCATTGGTATTCCGGCGCTCAGCCGCGAGCGGCTCACCGATTTGCGCAATGTACGTTTTGAGATAGAGGCCATCGCCGCCGGCTGGGCCTCACAGAACCGGAGTGATGCGGATCTTGCGATTTTCGCGCGCGATCTGGACTCACTGGAACGCGCGAATGGCGCGGACGACGTAAAGGCCTATCTCAGGGCGAATTATACCTTCCACTTCGCAATCTACCGAGCAGCGGGATCCGAAACCCTGCTCAAGATCATCAAGGATCTATGGCTGCAGATCAGCCCCTATTTCAATATGCTGCATGGGTCCTACTCGACCGCGAACACATACCATCAACAGATGTTTGCGGCCCTGCGCGACCGGGACGAGCAGGCAGTTCAGGCGGCGGTTCGTGGCGATATCGATGCGGCTTTCGACATGCTGGTCGATCTTTTGAAGTAGCGCCCGGCCCGACCTCCGACCCCTATCACATGCCTCCTATTTCTGGGGATGGCAGAGCAGCGCTCATGCGCACTCAGCGGGCAAGCGCGGGCTTCTTCTGGTGATCTAGAGATCATATCCCGAGCGCGCCATCCATGATTCTCGTGCTACCGGCGGCAGCCGATGACGCGGCGAACGCATCGCATGGTCATTATCGCATTGCCAAAATCTGGTAGCGTGATTATACCAGTTGATCAGTTGACGACGCGCGATGCCGTCGCCGAAGAACAGGAGTGGTGACCAGATGACAACGATTGCGCTGTTCGGGGCTGGCGGGAAAATGGGCTACCGCCTGTCGACCAATTTTCGCGGGTCGCCCTACACGATACGCCATGTCGAGGTCAGCGATGCCGGCCGCGAACGGCTGAAGACCGGACTGGGTTTCGATACGGTCAGTGCCGACGAGGCGCTCAAGGACGCGGATGTGGTGATCCTGGCCGTTCCCGACACGCATATCGGCAAGGTAGCGGCCAGCATCGAGAGCAAGCTGGCGCCAGGCACGATGGTGGTGGTGCTCGACGCGGCGGCACCTTTCGCCGGCCATCTGCCGAAGCGGCCTGACCTCACCTATTTCGTCACTCACCCCTGCCATCCGCCGATCTTCAATGACGAGACCGACATGGCAGCCAAGAAGGACTATTTCGGCGGCGTGAAGGCCAAGCAGCACATGGTCAGCGCCCTGATGCAGGGCCCGGAAGAGGACTACGCCAAGGGCGAGGCGATCGCGAAGATCATATGGGCGCCGGTGATGCGTTCGCACCGCGTCAGCGTCGAACAGATGGCGCTGCTCGAGCCTGGCCTTTCGGAGACGGTGTGCGCCTCGTTGCTGGTGGTCATGAAAGAAGCCGTCGACGAGGTCGTGGCGCGCGGCGTCGACCAGCAGGCGGCACTCGACTTCCTGCTCGGCCATATGAACGTGCTCGGCGCCGTCATTTTCGGCGAGACCAAGGGCGTTTTCTCCGACGCATGCAACAAGGCGATCGAGTTCGGCAAGCCGGTGCTGATGCGTGACGACTGGAAGCGCGTGTTCGAACCGGAAGAGATCGCCGCCAGCATTCAGCGGATCACCTGAGAGAAGACAGGTGCTTGACGCAGCACCTCGAAGGCCCGGCATGCCATTGCCGATCCTCGGTTTTGGTAGCTCATCAGGTACATGTCACCTGAATTTGTGGTTGACTCATCATACCAGTTGGCTTAGCTGTTCATGGCTCGGATCGACAAGGTTTCGCAGGGAGCACGATGCCTGGGCAAGTGGAGGATGGCTGGGGAGCAACGATCCGTCCTGGGTAAGCCGGCAACGGTTTTCGACCCAAGCGATCCGCGGCCCGCGCTGCCTGACGAATTCGGATGCAGACAAAGCCATTGGCCGATCAAGGCAATTTTTCAAACGGGAGGACTTCATGAAACTCACACGCAGAATGACGCTTGCGGCTTTCGCCGGCATGCTGGCGCTTGGCACGGCAGTGCCCGCCTATGCGGCGGATCTCATCGCCATTATCACGCCCTCACACGACAATCCGTTCTTCAAGGCGGAAGCCGTCGGCGCGGAAGCCAAGGCCAAGGAACTCGGCTATGAGGCGCTGGTGCTGGTCCATGACGACGACGCCAACAAGCAGTCCGAGCTGATCGACACCGCGATCGGCCGCGGTGCCAAGGCGATCATCCTCGACAATGCAGGCGCGGACGCCACCGTCGCCGCCGTGCAGAAGGCCAAGGATGCGGGCATTCCGTCCTTCCTGATCGACCGCGAGATCAACGCCACCGGCGTGGCCGTGGCGCAGATCGTCTCCAACAACTACCAGGGCGCCCAGCTCGGCGCGCAGGAATTCGTCAAGCTGATGGGCGAGAAGGGCAATTTCGTCGAACTGGTCGGCAAGGAATCCGACACCAATGCCGGCATTCGTTCCAAGGGTTATCACGACGTCATCGATGACTATCCGGACCTGAAGATGGTTGCCCAGCAGTCGGCCAACTGGAGCCAGACGGAAGCCTATTCCAAGATGGAATCGATCCTGCAGGCCAACCCCGACATCAAGGGCGTGATCTCCGGCAACGATACGATGGCGATGGGCGCCTATGCGGCACTTGCCGCGGCGAACCGCAAGGACGTCATCGTCGTCGGCTTCGACGGATCGAACGACGTACGGGACTCCATCGCGTCGGGCGGTATCAAGGCAACCGTGCTGCAGCCGGCCTTCGCGCAGGCGCAGATGGCGGTCGAGCAGGCCAACGACTTCATCAAGAACAAGAAGTCGCCGGCCAAGGAAAAGCAGTTGATGGACTGCGTTCTGATCAATGGCGACAATGCCGCCAAGCTGGAGACCTTCGCGCTGACGAACTGAGCCAGCGTGATTTCAATAGCGAGGGGCGAACATCGGTTTTCGCCCCTCGCCGCCATTTTCCGTGGGCCGCCCACGATGCTGAACGACAGGCCGCCATGCTGAACACCAAGCCGAACTGGCCGACCCTTACCGTAATGGTCGGCATCAGCCTGACCGCCTGCAAGATCCTGCCTACGAAATCGGAAGCCGGAGACAACGCTCCCGCCTTCAATCCAGACAAGATGGTCGAAGAGACATGGGCGGCAAAGGTCGTGCCCTATCTCCAGCAGAAAGCCGGACCGTTTGCGCAGGTTCACACCCTGGCGACAACCGATCCATCGGCTGCCGGCGCCAAATACGGCAATCCGAACAAGCAGGCGAATTCGCCTTGGACTTTCGCGGTTCGCCTGGAAGGCAAGATCGTCACGGCCAACACGCAGTCGCGGGCAGCAACCGTCGACGTCGATATCGACGGCGACGGCAAAGCCGATGCACGAGTGCAGATCGGACCGGCGGTGCGCGGTACCGCGCTGCGCGACAGCCTGGACTTCATCCAGTTCAACGACTTCACCAACCAGATCGACTTCGCCCAGTTCGGCAAGGCGTTCAACGCTTATGCCGACAAGACGGTGCTCTCCAAGCTGCCACGCGATGCGCTGGAAGGCCGCAGCGCCAAGGTGCTCGGCGCCTATACGCTGGGGAGCGGCCAGGACCTGCCGCTGGTGACGCCGGCGGAGGCAGAGATCGGGCCGAAACCATGAGCGCGACAGCTGAGCGCGAAATCATCCTGAAGCTCGAGGACGTCTCCAAGGTCTATTCCGGCACCGTTGCGGTCAAGCGCGCCAATTTCGAGGTGCGCAAGGGCGCGGTCAACGTGCTGGTCGGTGAAAACGGCGCCGGCAAGTCGACGCTGATGAAGATCATCGCCGGTGTCGAACGGCCGACCGCCGGCCGCATCCTGCTGGAAGGTGAAGAGGTTTCCTTCTCCTCGTCCGCGGACGCGGTGAACCGCGGCATCGGCATGGTGTTCCAGGAGCTGAACCTGTTCGGCAATATGTGCGTCGCCGAGAATATTTTCGCCACCCGGGAGATCACCAACCGCTTCGGCAAGATCGACCGCGAGCAACAGGAAAACCGCGCTGCGGAATTTCTGGAACGCCTGCAAGCCGGCATACGGCCAGACATGCTGGTTGAGGATCTGCGCATCGGTCAGCAGCAGCTGGTCGAGATCGCCAAGGCGGTCTCGCTCGACGCGCGCATCCTGATCATGGACGAGCCGACCTCGGCGCTGAGCGCTGCGGAAGTCGAGATCCTGTTCAAGGTGATCGCCGACCTCAAGGCACGCGGCGTGGCGATCGTTTATATCTCGCACCGGCTCGAAGAGCTGATCCGCATCGGCGACTACATCACCGTGCTGCGTGACGGCCGCATCACCGGCCAGGAAGAGATGAAGAACGTCGACACGCAATGGATCGTTCGCCAGATGATCGGCTCCGACGCCAAGGACTTCGCCAAGGCCGACGGCCATCTTCCGGGAGAAGAGATTTTTCGTGCCGAGGAGATCTGCCTGCCCCGCGCCACCGGCGGACTTGCCGTCGACCATGTCTCGTTGTCGCTGCGTGCCGGCGAGATCCTCGGCATTTACGGCCTGATGGGCGCCGGGCGCAGCGAGCTGTTCGACTGCATCATGGGCCGTCACGGCCATTCGACGGGCGAGATCTTCATTGGCGGTATAAAGGTCAAGGAGCGCGATACGACGCGGCGCATCCGGCGTGGCCTGGCATTGATCCCCGAAGACCGTCAGCGCGAAGGGCTGGTCTCGATCCTCTCGGTCGCCAGCAATTTGACGCTGGCCAGCCTGTTGCGATTTGCCCGCCTGTTCCATATCCGTGGCGCCGACGAAAGGCAGGCGGTGACGCAGATGGTGCGGGAGCTGGCGATCAAGGTCGCCGACCCTGCGCAGGAGGTGTCGTCGCTGTCGGGCGGCAACCAGCAGAAAGTGGTGATCGGCAAGGCGCTGCTCACCGAACCCAAGGTGCTGCTGATGGACGAGCCCAGCCGAGGCATCGATGTCGGCGCCAAGGCCGACGTCTTCCGCACCATGCGCAAACTGTCCCGCGACGGTTTGGGGATTTTGTTCGCCACCTCCGACCTCGACGAGGTGATGGCGCTGTCCGACCGCATCGCGGTGATGAGCAACGGAAAACTGACCGGCATGTTCGATCGCGCCGAAGCGACGGAGGCGGCACTCGTGGCTGCATCCGCGCTTGGCCACGGACCGACCCCACGCACGGAGAGCACCGCCCATGACTGACATCCCAGCCAAAGCGGCCGCTCCCTCCACTTCCAGCGGCTCGGTGCTGCTGACCGTGATGAAGCTTCGGACGTTCATCGCGCTGATCGCCGTGCTGATCTTCTTCTCGATCGCGGCGCCGAATTTCCTATCGACCGCCAATCTGATCCTGATGTCGAAGCACGTGGCGCTGAACGCATTCCTGGCGATGGGCATGACCTTCGTCATCATCACTGGCGGCATCGACCTTTCGGTCGGCTCGATCGTCGGCCTGTGCGGTATGGTGGCCGGCTATCTCGTGCTCAACGGCATCGACCTGCAGATCGGCTACACCATCTATTTCAACGTCTTCGAGATCGCGCTGATCACACTGGCCGTCGGCATATTGATCGGCGCCGTCAACGGATTGCTGATCACCAGGCTGAACGTTGCACCGTTCATCGCCACGCTCGGCGTCCTCTACGTCGCGCGCGGCCTGGCGCTGCTGTCGTCGGATGGCCGCACCTTCCCCAACCTGGTCGGCAAACCGGAACTTGGCACCACCGGCTTCGGTTTCCTCGGTGCCGGCCGGCTGCTCGGCCTGCCGGTGGCGATCTGGATCCTGATCGTCGTTGCACTGGGAGCCGCCTATCTCGCCAAATACACGCCGCTTGGCCGCCACATCTTCGCCGTCGGCGGCAATGAACGGGCGTCGCGGATTTCAGGCGTCCGTGTCAACATGGTGAAGATGTTCGTCTATATGTTCTCCGGTTTCTGCGCGGCGATCGTCGGCCTGATCATCTCGTCCGAGCTGATGGCCTCGCATCCGGCGACAGGCGAAAGTTTCGAGCTCAACGCCATTGCGGCGGCGGTGCTCGGCGGCACCTCGATGTCGGGCGGGCGCGGCACGATCGGCGGCACCATCGTCGGCGCCTTCGTCATCGGTATTCTTTCGGACGGATTGGTGATGATGGGTGTGAGTTCGTTCTGGCAAATGGTGATCAAGGGCCTCGTCATCATCGTTGCCGTCGTCGTCGACCAGGCGCAGCGCCGGCTGCAAAGTCGGGTGACGCTGATGCAGATGGCAAAGGCAGGCTGAGCATGGCGGAGTTGCGAGGAGCGCTGATCGGCTGCGGCTTCTTTGCCGTCAACCAGATGCATGCCTGGCGCGACATAGCGGGCGCCTCGATCGTCGCCATCTGCGACCGTGACCCGGAACGGTTGCGGATCGTCGGCGACCAATTCGGCATTGCGAAGCGCTATACCGATGCGGGGGAACTTTTTGCCGGCGAAAACCTCGACTTCGTCGATATCGCCACCAGCGCGCCCAGCCATCGTCCGCTTGTCGAAATGGCGGCACAGCACCGCGTGCCGGTGATCTGCCAAAAGCCGTTCGCGCCGACGCTCGCCGATGCCAAGGCGATGGTCGGGGCATGCGCGGAAGCCGGCGTGCCGCTGATGGTGCATGAGAATTTTCGCTGGCAGTCGCCGATCCAGGCGGTGCGCGCCGTGCTCGACAGCGGCGAGATCGGTATGCCCTTCTTCGGTCGCATCTCCTTCCGCTCCGCCTATGACGTGTTTTCCGGCCAGCCCTATCTGGCGACGGGAAGGCGCTTCATCATCGAGGATCTCGGCATCCACATCCTCGACATCGCCCGCTTCCTGCTCGGCGATGTGTCCACGATCACGACGCGGACGGTGCGCATCAACCCCGGCATATCGGGCGAGGACGTCGCGACGATGCTGATGGATCACAACAGCGGTGCTACCTCGGTGGTCGACTGCAGCTACGCGACGAAGCTCGCCACGGAGCCGTTTCCCGAGACGCTGATCGAGATCGACGGCAGCGACGGCACGATCCGGCTGGCGCAGGGATATCGGCTGACCGTCACCGGCAAGAGCGGCACGGCCGTCACCGACGTTTCGCCGCCGCTGCTGCCGTGGGCGTCGCGGCCTTGGCACAACATCCAGGAAAGCGTCGTCGCCATCCAGCAGCACTGGGTCGATTGCCTGGCAAAGGGCGTACAACCGGCGACCTCGGGTGCGGACAATCTCAAGACGTTCGCGCTGGTCGAGGCCGCCTATGCTGGGGCCGCGAGCCGGCAACCGGTGCAACTCGACGCCTCGCTGAAATGACCGCCGACGCCTTCCTGCTCTACGGCACGCGTACGGTCGAGGTCGAGCCGGTCAGGCTCAGCGCGGGCGCGCTCAGCGCGGACTTCGTCAATGGCAATCTGCGCACCATTCAGCATGGCGGCACCGAAGTGCTACGCGCCGTCGCCTATATCGTGCGTGACCGCGACTGGGGCACCTATGAGCCAAATTTGACGGACCTGATCATCGACCAGGCTGCCGACGCTTTTTCGGTCAGCTATTCGGCAAGCTGCCTGGCCCCCGATGGAACCCGGCTCGGCTTCCGCGCCACCATCAAAGGCTCCGCCGATGGCCGTCTGGTCTTCGAGGTCAGCGCCCTTCCCGAGAGCGATTTCGAAACCAACCGCTGCGGCTTCTGCATCCTTCACCCGATCGCCGACCTCGCCGGCAGCCCGGTCAAGGTCGAGCATACGGACGGCAGCGTGGAGGCGACAAAGCTTCCCGAACTGATAGACCCCTGGCAGCCTTTCAAGGATATCCGCGCCATCACCCATCAGGTTCGGCCTGGCGTCACCGCCGAATGCCGGATGGAAAGCGATACTTTCGAAATGGAGGACCAGCGCAACTGGTCGGACGCCTCCTACAAGACCTATGTGCGACCGCTGGCGCTGCCCTGGCCCTATGTGCTGCCTGCCGGCCAAACCCTGCGCCAGACGATCAGCCTGCGCATCGCAGGTGAAGGCAAAGCGCCGGCTGCCGCCGTGGCCAGCGAACCGGTCCGCGTCGAACTCGGCGAAGCCGGGCCAACGCTGCCGGATGTCGGCGTGGTCATCTATCCCGAAGATGTCGAGACGGCACTGGCGAACCTCTCCACGCTGACGACACTCGGCCCACAACAGCTGCTGTTTCACTACGATCCGACGCGCGGCCACGGGCTCGACGCCTTGCGCGCTTTCGCCCGGCTCGCAAATGCCCACGCTGCCGCAACGACCCTCGAATGCGTCGTTGTGTGCGCCGGCGATCTTGACGCCGAGATGTCAGGTGTCGCCGACCTGGTGCGCCAGGCCGGGCTAAAACTCTCGGCCATTGCCGTGTCGCCTTCGGTCGACCGGCAGTCGACACCGCCGGGCAGCACGTGGCCGGACTGTCCGCCGCTCGAGGATGTTTACGCGGCCGCGCGGCGCGCCTTTCCGGATATCCGCCTCGGCGGCGGCATGTTCAGCTACTTCACCGAACTCAACCGCAAGCGCGTGCCGGCGGACCAGCTCGATTTCATCACCCATTGTACTTGCCCGATCGTGCATGCCGCCGACGATCTCAGCATCATGCAATCGCTGGAGGCGCTGCCTTTCATCACCCAATCGGCGCGGGCGATGATCTTCGGGGCAAAGCCCTATCGGATCGGCCCGTCGACGATTGCCATGCGCCAGAACCCCTATGGCAGCGCGACCAAACCCAATGCCGGGGGACAGCGCGTTGCCATGGCCGCCAGCGATCCTCGCCACACCGGTCAGTTCGCTGCTGCATGGACGATCGGATATGCCGCGCGCGTCGCGCCCGCTGGACTGGAACAGCTCACGCTCTCCAGCTTCACCGGACCGTTCGGCGTGCTGGCGTCATCCGGAGAACCCGTCGCGGAAGGATCGCGCCGGCCGATCTTCGGGGCCATCAAGGGGCTTTGCGAGCTGGCCGGCCTTGCGCATGTGTCGGCAAGGACGAGCGATGAAACCAAGGTGCTGGCGCTGGCCGGGCGCTCCGCCTCGGGCAAGACAATCGCGTGGCTGGCGAACCTGACGGCGGAAGACGTGCAGGTCGACATTTCAGCTTTTGACCGAGGCCAGGTCGTGATGACGCCTTACGCGATCACCCGGCTCGGCTGAAGTTACTTTTCGGAATTCATCACATAGAGCGCGCGCGAGCGTTCGAGATGCTTGATCATCGCCTTCTCGGCGCCATCGGCATCCTTCTTCTCGATGCGGCCGATGATCTCTTCGTGCTCGGTCAGCGTGAACTTTTCCTTGCCGGTCCAGATCAGCATTTCGGTGTGGTATTCCTTCAGCCAGCCCAGCATCGCCTCGCTGACGGCAACATAGATCGGGTTACCGGAGATCGCGGCGATCTGCGTATGGAATTTCATGTCGGCGGAGATGAAGGCTTCGGAATCGCCGCGAAAGCCGCGCTGTTCGGCAACGGTGGCCCTGAGCCGCAGCACATCCTCGGCGGTGGCCTTTTCGGCGGCTTCCCTGAC
>NZ_RZPQ01000950.1:0-1900 GCF_003999135.1 Mesorhizobium sp. M7A.F.Ca.CA.004.06.1.1
GCCTTCGGACGGCTCGGCGCCGAATTTGGTCTGCGGTGTCGCCACCTTGCAGCTCTGGCCCGCAACGCTGGCGTTCCAGACACCGGCGACGCTGGCGGCGGTCACGTCCGAAGCGCCGGCCGGCGCCGAGCCGTCCGAAGGCAGCGCGGCGACCTGGGTGTTCGCCGGCGCGGTCGGGAATTGCGAAGGGTCGGTGGTGCCGGGCGATGCCGGCGGCGGCAGTTGGTTCGCCGTCACCTTGCCGGCGGGCGCGGCCTCCAGCGGTGCCGGCTGCTGGTCATCCATCGAGGAAAAACGTGAGGTCGAACAGCCACTCGCAACGAGCGCCGCCAGCGATACGGCCACCAGACCGGTTTTCGAAAAAGTCATTCCAACCTCCGTCGGATCCGGCTGGGGGGAAGCCGTCCGCACAATCTCACCCCCACCAAGATGGAGAAGGTGGCGAAATTTCAACCCGATATGGTTAAAATACAGTTTGCAGCAAGAATTGTTGCAAATTTATCGCAATCGCGACGGCTGACCGTTTGTCGCGCGTCGCTTGGGAATTCCGGTCAACACTTCGTCGGTGGACGCTTGCGCGAACCGCCTTAGCGCCTATGTCTGGAAAACGAAACCCTGCTGGAGCCGCAAATTGGCCGCGAGAAAGACTGCCGCCAATCGCTATTACAGCGGCCCGCCCAGCGACCATTTCGACGGCGCATTGTTCTTCAATCCCGACGGCCGGCCACCCGGCCGTTTCGCCGACCTGCTGAAATGGCAGTTGAATGGCCAGCGCTCGAAATGGCCGGCGAGCGATGCAAGCCCCTTTCCGCAGGCGAAACCGACGGCTCGGGTCGAGGGCGCCGCGCTGGAAGTGACCATGGTTGGTCATTCCACCTTGCTGGTCCAGACGGCCGGTCTGAACATTCTTACCGATCCGGTGTGGTCGCTGCGCGCGTCGCCGCTTTCCTTCGCCGGACCAAAACGCATCAATGCGCCAGGCATCGCCTTTGCCGACCTGCCGCCGATCGACCTCGTGCTGGTCAGCCACAACCATTACGACCATCTCGACCTCGCCACGTTGAAGCGGCTGAAGGCCGGCCACGACCCGCTGGTGCTCACTCCGCTCGGGAACGACGCCATCATCGAAGCCGCCGTGCCCGGCATGCGACTGTCGGCGCATGACTGGGGCGACAGGGTCGGGATCGGCGATGGCGCCGCCGTCCATGTCGAGCCGGTGCATCACTGGTCGGCGCGTGGCGCCCGCGACCGGCGCATGGCGCTGTGGGCCGGCTTCGTCGTCGAAACGCCTGACAGCAAGCTCTATTTCGCCGGCGATACCGGCTTTCACAATGGCATCAACTACCGGCTGATGGCTGAGAAACATGGCGGTTTCCGCTTCGCCATCCTGCCGATCGGCGCCTATGAGCCGCGCTGGTTCATGGCGCCGCAGCACCAGAATCCGGAGGAGGCGGTGCAAGGCATGACGCTGTGCAATGCCGCCCATGCCGCCGGCTGTCATTGGGGCACCTTCCAGCTCACCGACGAGCCGATCGACGAGCCTGCGCGCAAATTGACCGAGGCGCTTGACGATCAAGGCATCCCGCGCGAGCGCTTTCGCGCCTTGCGGCCGGGCGAGGTCTGGGATGTGCCGGAGCACATAGCGCCCTGATCCGCATCGGTTTCGACGGAACCCCAGCGCGGCAACCGCGTTTTCAAGTGGTTGAAAAATCTGTCGGTTTGCGAGGCATTGCCATGCTCAAATGGATCATCATTCTCCTGATCGTCGCCGCCGCAGCCAGCCTGCTCGGCATGCCGGCGCTGGCAGGTGCCGCCGCCACCGGCGCGCGGATCCTTATCGGCATCGTTCTGATCATCTTCCTGCTGGTGGTGCTGGGCATTTTCGCCGTCACGTGAGTCC
>NZ_RZPQ01000951.1:0-1898 GCF_003999135.1 Mesorhizobium sp. M7A.F.Ca.CA.004.06.1.1
GCGCACCCAACAAGCCTTGCGCGGCGGCGCCGCTCAGAGCCGCCAGCAGGCACACACCCGACAGCGCCAGGAACCGGCGATGGGCCATCGCTTCACTCCGGCGTCTGGCCGGCCATGCATTCCAGCGCGCTGAGCGTCCAGTCGCTGGTCTTGGAAGCGATGTCCGATATCTTCCACTTGCCGTCGATCTTCTTGAGCGACCAGAGCATTTCACGTTTGGAATCATCGCCCTCGGAGAACAGGCTGAAGGATGCCGTGACCTGTGCGTTATCGCCATCCAGCTTCTCAGACAGTTTCAGCGTTTTCGAGACGGTTTTCTGATCGAAATCCTGGGCGTCGAGACCAGGATCGAAATCGATGCAGGCGACCTGGTCCGGGTTCGTCTTCGTTGCCTGGTCGTTCAGCTCGAACAGTTTCGTCACCGGTTCGGTGAACCGATCCCGATATTGTTCGTCGGCCTCGAACTTGACCGCCGGGACATAGAAGAACTTCACCGCGTCGGAAGCCGGTCCGGCGACGGCGGCGCCCGGCAGGGCTATCGAAAGGGCGGCAACGAGCACTGTCAGTCTCATGCAGAATCTCCGGCTTTTGATGGCTTGAGCCTATCAATACCACGCATCCTGCATATCGGCTTTTTTGCGGCTCATGAAGTCCTGCCGCGCCTTGTTTCAGCCGTCCAGCCAGACGTTCTGAAGGTCCATCTCGAATGTCTGGTGGACACCATAGTTCTTCACCTTCTTGTTCTGGTGGCTGTAGAGCTTCTGCCAGAACGGCTGAATAATGACGCCCGAATCCTGCAGGATCTGCTCGACATCCTTCATGACCTCGCGTCGTTTCTCCACGTCGATGAGCGATAGCGCCTGCTTGAGCTTGGCGTCGAAATCGGGGTTGGAATATGCCGATTCATTCCAGGCCTCGCCGGTGCGATAGCCGAGCGCCAGCACCTGGACGCCAAGCGGGCGCATGTACCAGATCGTCATCGAATAGGGATATTTCGTCCAGTCGTTCCAGAAGGTCGAACCCGGCAGCACCGTGCGCTTCACCTTGATTCCGGCATCGCGCAGCTGGCCGGCAATGGCGTCGCCGGTATTCTTCTGCCAATCGTCCTCGATGGTGATCAGCTCATGCTCGAAGTCAGCCTGTCCGGCTTCCGCCATCAGCTTCTTGGCGCCGGCGGCGTCGCGTGTCTTCTTGGGCAGCGGATAGTATTCCGGATGGATCGGGGCAACGTGGTGGTTTTCGCCAGGGGTGCCTCGCCCGGCATAGCCGAGTTGGAGGACCGCATTGTTGTCGACGGCCATTTGCAGGGCGTTGCGCACCCGCTGGTCATCATAGGGCTTGTGGGTGATGTTGGTGCGGGCAACCAGCGTCGTCGCCGTCGCCACCTCCGATTTCACCAGATCCATCTTGTCGAGAATGTCGATGAAGTCGGCGGGCGACTCGAAATTGAGGTCGATCTCACCGGATTCGAACGCGTTCACGGTGGCGTTGAAATCGGTGCCGTAGTCGATGAACTCGACGCTGTCGAGCGGCGCTTCACCACCCCACCATTTGCCATTCTCGCGACGCTTGACGACCGCCTTCTGGCCGACATCGTAGGAGACCAGTTCGAACGGTCCCGTGCCGATCGGCTTCTTGATCGGATCGGCACCGTCGGCATCGAAGTTGCGATGCACGACGAGCGCCGGATAGTCGGTGAAATTCGGGATCAGTGAAATGTCTGGTTCGCTTAGCTTCAGCTTGACCGTGTTGTCGTCGACCTTGGTGATCGCGCCATCCCTGGCCTTGCCGGTCTTTGCGTCGATCAGCGCGCCGACACGGGCGGCCATGGAATTGCCGGCGACATTCTTCTCGCACCAGCGCGTCAGATTGTGAGCGACGTCATCGGCGTTGAAGGC
>NZ_RZPQ01000952.1:0-1893 GCF_003999135.1 Mesorhizobium sp. M7A.F.Ca.CA.004.06.1.1
GGCGGCCCGTCCGGCTTTAGTTTTGTCCAGGGGGGAGGTGGCTTCGGCCCCGCGTCGACCCGCCACAGCCGCTTCGTCCACGCTCTTGGCATCGAGCGCTCTGAGGGCTGGCTCGAGGGCATCGCCCATGGTGCGATCCCCCATCCTGGCCCCGCCATAGAAAGTCATTCGGTCGAGGCCGGCAAGCAGCGCCTTGGCTAAGCTCGCGCCGCTCTCCAGAGCTTGCGCTGCGGCGGTGAAGAAGATCGACAGCAGCACGCCGCTGGAGCCGCCCATCGACGCGCTCAGAATGTCACCTATCGCGCCAAGGGTCGCCGCCGGCTCGGCAAGCGGCAGCGCATCAAGCCGCTCGAGAACACTGCGCGCGCCGGTCGCCACCGTCGAGCCGGTGTCGCCGTCGCCTGTCTTGGCGTCGAGCCCGTTCAACGTGGTTTCCAGCGCGATCAGCCGTTCGCAGATGGTGACGAGAAGAGAGCGGGTCCGCGCATCCTGGCTGGGCTTGCGTGCCGCGCTCTGTCCGGCCGCTTTCGCCATCGGCACGACGGCAGGTGAAACAACCGGCTTTGCCGGCATCCAGGCGTGCGGACCGACCGGCGCCTGCAAGGCGGTTTCGCGCGCCGCATCCAGCCGGATCAGCGACAGCGAGAAGCCGTTCATGTTGAGCGCCGTCATCAGCGGGCCCGGGCCGATCGTCAGCTTGATGGTTTTGGCCAGCGGCGATGCAAGCACCGCATTGGCGACGACAGACATTTCGAGCGGCGGCACGGAGCCGAGATTGTTGATCAGCAAGGCGTAGGTGGCCTCGGGATCAAGCCGTGCCGCGAGGCGCTCCACCATGATCGCCACCAGCCTGTCGGCGCTCTGCACCGCAATCCTTTCGACGCCCGGCTCGCCATGAATGCCAAGGCCGAGCTCACCATCATTCTCGCCAAACCTGTCTTCGTGCGGTTGGCCGGGGATCGAGCAGGACGACAGCGACATGCCGAGCGAAACGATATCCTTCGCCGCCGCGCGAGCGGCCGTTGCGACGAATGCCAGATCGTGGCCGGCTTCCGACAAATGACCAGCGATCTTGTGCACGAACAAGGTGCCGGCAACGCCGCGCGGCTGGGTGATATCAGGCAGCGCGATGTCGTCGGCGACGATCACCATCTCGACGCGAAACCCTTCGGCGCGCGCCTTCTCGGCCGCCAGGCCGAAATTGAGGCGGTCGCCGGTGTAGTTCTTGACGATCAGCAGGCAGCCGGCCGGACCGGTGACCGCCCGGATGGCCGCCAGCACGGCTTCGACGCTTGGCGAGGCAAAGATCTCGCCTGAGACCGCCGCCGTCAGCATGCCTTTGCCGACGAAGCCGGCATGGGACGGCTCGTGCCCGGCCCCGCCGCCGGAGACGACACTGACTTTCGTCTTGTCCCAGTCGGCGCGCAGGATGACCTTGATCTCGGGATAGCCGTCGAGGCGCGCGAGATCGCCTGATCCGATGGTCCGTAACAGACCGTCGAGCGCCTCGGTGACGATCGTTTCCCTGCGATTGAAAAAGTGCTTCATCGAATTCGTCCCGTACTGGCAAAGTCAAAACCGGTGCTGAATCACCGAAAACCGCTCACATCAATCGCTGTCCATCGGCGCCGAAATACAGCGGTGACCGGTAGCGGATCACCACTCTGTCGCCCTGCGCCAAATCCGTGTCGGGGTCCGTCAGCGTCACCAGCTTCTTAGGGCCAACCGTCACATGCAAATGGTTCTGGTCACCGAGATGCTCGACCCAGTCGACAACGCCGTCGGCGTGACCATTCGCGGCCTTCGCGATCGTCAGATGCTCGGTGCGCGCGCCGATCGTCTTGGTGCCGGCCGGTGCACCGCCGTCAGGCAGCAGTCCGGTCGGCAGAAGAT
>NZ_RZPQ01000953.1:0-1886 GCF_003999135.1 Mesorhizobium sp. M7A.F.Ca.CA.004.06.1.1
GCCCTGGATCAGCGACGACCAGCGTCCCGGTGTCATGCCGAACGCCTTCTTGAATTGCCTTGTGAAATGGCTCTGGTCGCTGAAGCCGGCTTCGACCGCGATCTGTGCCAACGGTTCGCCGGCGGCGATCATCCGCCGCGCCCGCTGAAGCCGGCGCATCACCAGGAAGCGATGTGGACTGGTGGAGAAAGCGGCACGGAAATGCCGTGACAAGGCATAGCGATCAAGCCCGGTTACAGCTTCCAGTTCGCCGGAACGCACCGGCCGGTTCAGGTTTTCCGTGAGATAGTCGCGCGCCAGCGCAGCCGCCCGCCACGCCGTCCTGGTCATCGGCTTCGCCGACTGGCCGCCATGCCGTGTCAGGCTTTGCATCAGTTGCGCCAGGAAGTCGTCGACGAACAGCTCGTCGAGTTCCTGCTCCAGCGGCCCCAGCGCCGAAAGCAACGTTGCGCAAAAGGCGGCGTCCGTCACCACGCCATCCCTGACAAAAGGCAGCGAAGCGCCGCCGAGGCAGTCGAGCATCAGCGACGGCTCCAGATAGAGCATCCGGTAGCGCAATCCGTCCTCGGTGCCGGCACCGCCGTCGTGCAACTCGTCGGGATGCAGCACGATGATCTGGCCGGGCAGGCTGTGGCGCGCAGCGCCGAGATAGCGAAACGTCTGCACCCCGTGCAGCGTCACCCCGATCGAGTAGGTGTCGTGGCGATGCAGGTCGAACGCGCTGCCATGGAAACGCGCCTCAATACGCTCCATGCCGGCGGGGTCGGAGGCCGAGATGATGCAGTTTTCCGCTGCATCGACGCACAAACGTCCAAGACCCCTGAAGGCCTGGCTGTCTAGATCGTGCGACATCGTCTCCTTCAGCCTCGCATTGGGGCACAAACCGAATGGCCAGTGTCTCATGTTCGATACGAAATTTGCAATCGTGCTCCGGGAGGATCTGCCGGTCTGGCAGAAACTCAACGTCACCGCCTTCCTGACCAGCGGCATCGTCGCGCAGTTTCCGGATATCATCGGTGAACCCTATCGCGACCGCGCCGGCAATCTCTACAACCCGCTGTCGATCCAGCCGGTCATCGTTTTGTCCGCCGACCAGACGACGCTGGGCACGATCCACCGGCGCACGCTGGAGCGCGGCGTGACCACCCCGCTCTATGTCGAGGAAATGTTTTCGACCGGCTTTGACGCGGCTAATCGCGCCGTCTTCGCCGAATTCGCGCCTGAAGACGCCAAGGTGGTCGGGATCGCGCTTCGCGCCGACAAGAAGCTGGTCGACAAGATCACCAAGGGCGCCCGCATGCACGCCTAGCCAGGGCACTACCTGCCGGCGGCTCTTGTTGTGCCAGCAGGCTTTCATGTCGCGGCAGTCGACAATTGGCTTGCCGGGAGCCGGCAATTCCCGCAAAGGTGGGCTCCAGCCCAGCTTCCCACCCGGCCTGCAAGTGAGTGCTCCCCAAAGACATGTAGAAAGCGCGACGCCCCCGGTGGCGATCGTGTGCATGCTTTCCACCTATGTCTTCTTCACCTTCCTCGACACATCAAGCAAATACCTCGTCCTTGCAGGCGTTTCCGTGCTGGTCGTTGCCTGGGTGCGCTTTGCCGTGCATGTCGTGCTGGTCGGCGCGCTGCTGCGCGGCTGGCGCCAACCGGTGCGGTTTCGTCCGGTCAATCTGCCGGCGCATATCCTGCGCGGGGCGTTCCTGTTCGGATCGACCATATTCAATGTCCTGGCGCTCAAATCCCTGCAACTGGCCGAGACCACCTCGATCTATTTCTTCGGGCCGATGGTGATCACGGCACTGGCCGGTCCGCTGCTTGGCGAGTGGGCCGGCTGGCGGCGCTGGCTGGCCATCCTGGCGGCCTTTGCCGGCGTCCTCATCATCACC
>NZ_RZPQ01000954.1:0-1884 GCF_003999135.1 Mesorhizobium sp. M7A.F.Ca.CA.004.06.1.1
ACGATGGCCGACGATCCCGGACCCGCGCAGATCATCACCCCATCCGGCAAGACCTTGACCGTCAAGCTCGAGAAATCCGAGCCCGGCGTCTTCCTCGGCAGCGTCGAGACCAGCGAGATCGGCCTCTATCAGGTCGCCAATGGCGACCTCACCGCGCTCGCCCATGTCGGGCCGGTCAACGCCCCGGAATTCGCCGACGTCATTTCCACCGAAAGCCGGCTGAAGGCGCCGGCTGAAGCCACCGGCGGCAGCGTGCGCCGGCTGGCGTCGTCCGCAGCCCTTGGCAGCGACGTGACGCTACCCTCCATCGTGCCTGTGCGCTCGGCTGGTGCCGCGTCCGGCAACGACTGGATCGGACTGCGCACCACGGACGACAGCGTGCTCAAGGCCGTCTCGCGCGTGCCGCTGTTCGGCGGCTTCCTCGGCCTCGGCCTGCTGCTTCTGGCAATGGGTTCGATGTGGTACCGCGAAGGACGGTAGAGCTACTCCTCCGGCTCCGTCTTGAACATCAGCGGATAGCCCTTGGCCTTGCCGGCATCGGTGGCGCGCGTCGCCTTGGTCTCGGCGACATCCCTGGTGAACACGGCGACGACGCAGACGCCGCGACGATGCGCGGTGATCATCACCCGATGCGCCTGGTCTTCGCTGAGTTTGAACTCACCCTTCAGCACCGTCACGACGAATTCGCGCGGCGTGAAATCGTCATTGATGAGGATGACCTTGTAGAGCTTTGGCCGTTCGATCTGCGGCTTGACCTGGACGCGCGGTTTTGTGGTGATTTCAGGCATTGGAACCGACAGTTAGAGCAATTCCAGGAAAAGTGTAAAACGGTTTTCCGCCCGGAATTGCGTCAAGACAAAGGATCAGAACGGTTCGCCGTTTCCACGAAACGGTGAATTGCTCTGGCGTAGCAACCCTGCCGCCATTCTGGCACCAGCGAAAGCGGTCGTCCATTTTGGTCGACGCGCGAAAACCAGTGTCCGCCGACGCGGCCATTCACAATCATGTGGGAAAGTGTCGGTTGCCGTTCAACGGCCCTGGCGGCCGAACATGCGGCGGCTGGGAATCTGCCGCGCGGTCGTGGCGGGCCGGATATCGGGGTGAAAGCGGTTTCCACCCGCATCCGCCCGGCGTTCCAGCCAGACCGTGATCGGCCACGCGGCGACGCAGATCAACGTCGCGCCTGTCAGCACGATCAGCAGCCAGGTCTGTGCCGGCGTGATGTAGTCCCAGTTGGTGGAAATCGCCGGCGCGAACAGCGAAGGCTCGGTGCGTCCGGTGGCCGGATCGGGCACCGGGCTGGCGGTGAACAGGATCAGCACCCTGGCGACGCCGGTGGCAACCAGGCCGCCGATCACCATCGAGCGCAAAATGGACGAAAGCCGCTTCTTCATGCGGATTGTCCTACACGGCCGGCGTTGCAAACGGGTTAAGTGTCAGTCGAGGCGGAAGCTGCCGGTGCCAGACTTCGTCAGGGCTTCAGCGCTCGGACAGGAAGAAGGCCGCTCCAGCCGAAACCAGCTGGAGCGTCCTTGGCCAACAGCCGGCATTTTATGCCGGACCTGATTACGTCTTCGGGGCGTCCTTCTTGACGGCCTTCTCGGCAGCCTTCTTGTGCTTCTTGACGGTCTTCTTGACGACCTTCTTCGGAGCAGCCTTGGCCGGAGCGGCAGTCGCCGGAGCTGTGGTCGTCGAAGCAGCCGGAGCAGCGGTCGTGGTGGCGGCGGCGTTGCCGAGAGCCGGCATCGCGAAAGCCAGAGCGACGGCGAGACCGGTGGCGGAGAGGATGGACTTTTTCATGGCTTCGTTTCCTTTTTATGCGGGTCAAGTTTCTGAGTGTTACTGAACCGGGTCGTTCGGCGTCACTCCAAGCAGCTTCAAAGC
>NZ_RZPQ01000955.1:0-1878 GCF_003999135.1 Mesorhizobium sp. M7A.F.Ca.CA.004.06.1.1
ACGGTGTGGGTTTTGCGAGCGTGGCTTTCGGCATTCGCGATTCCTTCGGTTGTCGCCAGTCTCGCAAATGTCGGCGGGCGCCGCCAGAGCCGTCGGGCCAACACACCGCGGCAGACTGAGCTTGTTGACTAATCTGGCCAAAGCGCGATGCTGGCTACGGACCGAGCCGTAAGGGGGAAACATGACCCGTTTTTGGAAAGCGTTCGCCGTCGTCATCTTGTTCGCAGCGTCGACCACTTTTGCCGCCGCCGAGGAACGTTGGCAGACCTTGCCGGAGCCTGCGGCCATGCCCAAGCCCGATCAGAGCGGATATGCGCCGGTGAACGGCATCCAGATGTACTACGCCGTTTTCGGAGCGGGTGACCCCGTGCTGCTCATCCATGGCGGCCTCGGCCACGCCGACATCTGGGCCAGCCAGGTGGCCACGTTTTCCAAAACCCACAAGGTGATCGTCGCCGACAGCCGTGGTCACGGCCGCTCCACCCGCACCGAGCAGCCCTATGGCTATGACTTGATGGCGTCGGACTATCTGGCACTGCTCGATTACCTGAAGATCGACAAGACCGCGCTCGTCGGCTGGAGCGATGGCGGAATTATCGGTATCGACATCGCACTGCATCATCCGGAGCGGCTGACAAGGCTCTTTGCGCAAGCCGCCAACGTAACCACCGACGGCGTCGATCCGGGCGTGATGACCAACAAGACCTTTGCCGCCTACATCGACCGCTCCGGCCGCGACTACAAGAAGATGTCGAAAACACCGGACCAGTATGACGCCTTCGTGGCGCAGATAAGCCATATGTGGGAGACCGAGCCGGCGTGGACCAAGGAGCAGCTCGCTGAGATAACCACGCCGACGGCGATCGTTGCCGGCGACCATGATGAAGCGATCAAGCGCGAACACACCGAATATATCGCCTCCGCCATCCCGGGCGCGAAGCTGATTATCCTGCCCAACGCCAGTCATTTCGCCATGCTGCAAGCGCCGGATGAATATAACCAGGCTGTGCTGGACTTCATCGACGCCAAATAGCGGATTCTGTGCGGCGACAGGGGGATTGCGATTGCGGCGAATGCGGTTATCCTTCTGGCGAGGATCTTTCTGAACCGTCATTTCGGGGAGTTCGATGTATCGCCTGATGGTCGCAAGTGCCGGTTTTCTTGCCGCTCTGGCCGTGCCGGCTTTCGCCGCCGACCCAGCGGCCGATGTTCCGATGACCGCGCCCGGCTTCGACTGGACCGGCTACTATGCCGGCATGCAAGCCGGCTATGGCTGGGGTCGGTCCGACATATCAGGAACAGAGGGCGAGCCGTTTTCGGCCACACCCGATGTTGACGGCGGTTTTGTCGGCGGCCATGTCGCCGGACTGTGGCAATTCGACCAGGCGGTGCTGGGCGCCGAGGCGGAACTCAACTATTCCTCGGTCCGCGGCACGACGGTATCGGCCTTCGGAAGCACATTCGGCACCGACATCAAGTGGTTCGGGTCGGTCAACGCCAAGGCGGGCTACGCCATGGACCGCTTGCTGGTCTATGGCATTGGCGGCGTCGCCTTTGCCGGCATCGAAACATCGCAAGTCGCGGGTCCGGCGTTCGACAGCACGCGCACGAATGTCGGCTGGACCGTGGGTGCCGGCGTCGACTACGCGTTGACCGACAAGTTCGTCGTCGGCGCACAGTATCGCTACTATGATTTCGGCTCCGAGCACTACGACGTAGCGGAACCCTTCAACGATCGCGATCAGAACGTGAAGCTCAACACGGTAGGCATCAATTTGAGCTACAAGTTCTGAGCAGGGCCACAATCGCGACGCTGCCGGACCAGGCAACCACTCAAAGGGCTCTTTCATGGAAGAGCGGCCGGCGCTCCCAGTGGGC
>NZ_RZPQ01000956.1:0-1877 GCF_003999135.1 Mesorhizobium sp. M7A.F.Ca.CA.004.06.1.1
GAATTCGCCTTGCGCGTTCGCGACATCCTGCGCTCGGTGGATGAGCTGACAGATCTGGCCCGCGCCTCGCGCGACCGGCTGGTGGGACGGTTGCGCATCGGGGTGATCCCGACGATCGCACCCTACCTTTTGCCTGCCATCATCGGCAACCTCGCCCGCATGCATGACGGGCTCGATATCCACGTGCGCGAAACGCAGACGCAGAAGCTGATCCAGGAACTGGCCGACGGCCGGCTCGACGCGGCCATCGTCGCCTTGCCGGTATCGGAAGCGTCGCTGACGGAAATCGTGCTGTTTGCCGAGAACTTCGTGCTGGTCCGGCCCGGCGAGGATGAGGGAAAGCCGGTGCCCAACCGCGAAATGCTGCGCGAGATGCGGCTGCTCCTGCTCGAGGAAGGCCATTGTTTTCGCGACCAGGCGCTGTCGTTCTGCAACATGCATTCGGTGCGCCCAAGGGAGTTGCTGGACGGCAGCTCGCTGTCGACCCTGGTGCAGATGGTCGGCGCCGGCGTCGGCGTCACCTTGATCCCCGAAATGGCCGTGCCGGTGGAGACGCGCTCGGCGGCGGTCTCTATCGCCCATTTCGCCAACCCCCAACCGTCGCGGACGATCGGCATGATCTGGCGCAAGACAAGCCCGATCGCCAAACAGCTGCTGCTTATATCCGAAGTGGTTCGCCAGGCGGCCGAAGCATTGCGCGCGCAGCACGGTTCGGCATCGGTTGCGCAGCCTCCGAATCTGCCGGCAGCGGCCCAATGAAGGCAGGCTGACCTGATCGTCAGCCTGCCGCCTGGAACCGGATTTCGCCCTTGTTGAGGAAGCAGGTCTTGTTGAACAGCGACAGGTCCAGAGCGTTCGGCAACCGCACATCGCTGATATCGGGACATGGCTTCTCCGCCGGATCGTATGACCGATCGATCTGCGAGATGAAGACGAGGATCAGTCCCCTGTCGCGGGCAAAGGCCTTCAGCGTGCGAACCTGCGCCATCAGGTCCGGGTTTTCCCGCTTCTGATCGAGCAGTTGCAGATAATCGATCACCACCAGCGTGCCGCGCGGCGCCGAACCCAATGCCTTGACGATATAGGCGGCACTGATGGCGTCGGAATTATCGAATGTGAACTGGTCGTTGAACTGCACCGGGTCCGCCCCGATGGCGTGAAACCGGTCCAGCACATCCCTTTGCGTATATTCGAGCGTAAAGAACACGCCGCGATGGCCTGATTTCATGGCTTCGACCGCGAGTTCGAGGCTCATCAGCGTCTTGCCGTTTCCGGGTCGCGCACCGACCAGAACCAGGTCGCCGGGCGCAAGTTGCGCAAACAGCATGCCGGCGGGCGCCGCCTCGGCTGCCTTGGCTGCAAGCAGGCTCCAGCTGGTGAACCCTTCCTGTGCTGCAACACGGTCGAGCGCTTCGTGCAGCGCAATCTTGCCCTCGCGAGACAAAAGCCTGGCTTGACGCTTGAGATGGTAGATGGGCGCGGACAACTTCATCGCAAAACCTCCTGGTGCGAGCCGTTTTTGCAATCCCTCCTTATGCCAAGTGCTCGAACAGTCGGTTCGGTGATTGGATAGCGCCCTGCATGAACGATGCTTTCCCGGCGGAGGGAGGTGGCGTGGGCCGCGCCAGAATCAGATGATAGCTCAATCCCTGCGTATCGAAAATCGCGGACCTCCAGGGATCAGGCTCCGGACTCGCGGCTCTTCACGATAGGAATTTTTTCTTGACTTCCTGCCCTCAGCTATGGTACATATTTGTCCATGGTGCTGATTTGCGCCAATGACCCGCCGCACAGGCGGGTTTTCGTTTGATGCTCCGTCAGCCAACGCGCCGACGGCCTCCGAAGGGACCCGCCAACCCGAGTTCGTTGCCCTGCTT
>NZ_RZPQ01000957.1:0-1875 GCF_003999135.1 Mesorhizobium sp. M7A.F.Ca.CA.004.06.1.1
GAATTCGGCAACACGGTGCTGGTGCGCCACGAGAATGGCCTGGTCACCGTCTACGGCCACGCCAGCTCGATCGAGGTGCAGCGCGGCCAGAAGGTCAAGCGCGGCCAGGAAATCGCGCTGTCGGGCATGAGCGGCACGACGGACTCGCCGAAGCTGCACTTCGAAGTGCGCAAGAACTCGGCCCCGGTCGATCCCTCGGGTTACCTCGAATAGAAGAAAAAAAGCAATTTGCGGGCCGTCTGACCTCCAGTCCGGCCCGCCGGCTCAGCCCGTTCCGAAAGGAGCGGGCTTTTTCAGTTTCAACGCGACGCGCCAGTCTTCAAGCTTCAAAGATGATCACGCAGAGTGTCGGCGATCATGACGTCAAGGCCGCTGGCCTTGATTCCGAGAAGCGTCTCCGCGTCGGAGGAATCGACCAGCAAGGGATTGTCGAAGAGATAGCTCATCTCGATGAGTTCATGCATGCCCAATGCTTCCATTTCGGGGATGGAATAGGAACGTGTTTCTGGAATTTCACGGTGAAGCATTGCCGCCGTCGTCAGGATGAGTTCCCGGGGTGAGGCGTGTTGCGATGGAACATGGAACGCCCGTCGCCATTTGCCCGTGTAGCGGGAAGCGGCGACCAGCGTCCTGGCCACGTCCTTCGTGAAGGACCAGGCATGAGTCGCGTCGAGGTTTCCAATGAAAGCAGTCGGCTTCCCCTCGATTATGGAGGGCAGCGCGACCAGTGAGAAAGAGCTGATCGCGCCATGTCCAAGATAATCGCTGGACCGCACTTCGACTGCCGGCACGTCCGCACGGACCGCCCGCTGCCACATGATCGTGCGGGCGGTCCCTTTCTTCGAAGTCGGATCCAGAGACAGGTCGGAGTGAAGCGGGCTATCGGCATGTTTCCCATAGCCATAGAGGTTTCCGAGAACCACAAGCTTCGCGCCGACCGCTTCCGCGGCACGCACGGTGCCGTCGATGATTGGGAAGAAGTCGGTCGGCCACCGGTGATAGGCGGCCATGGCACACATGAAAATGGCGTCGGCGTTTCGGCAGATACGCGCCAGTTCAACGGCATCGGTGGCATCGGCCTGCACCGCCCGGACGTTCCGCAACGCGTTTGAGCCGACACTCCGGCTCGTGAGAACGACGTCATGTCCTTCTTCGCCCAGAAGGCGCGCGGTCTCGTGCCCGACCGGGCCTGCTCCGACAACTACATAAAAACTCATGGCTAACCTCTCGTCCAAGCTCGATGGAGAGGCGTAGGTACATGTCCCCGGCATTGAAAATCGCGCGGGAATTGCCAATTCTTGGACAGGTTTTGCCAGGAAGCGAGAGAGCATGCATTCGCAGTCTGTTCCGGCCCGATTTCCGCCCGACGTCACAATGGCCTTCTGGCATATCGAAGCGGGCGTCCATCGTCTCTCCAGGGCGGCCCATCATCGCATCATGGTGCATGCAAGCGCGGCGACGCGTTCCTACTGCAATGAGGTTGGTCGATATTTCGTGAGGCGCGCTGGCGATATTGACCTGGTGCCCGCTGGCCAAGAGGGCGGCTTCGAGACCGAAACCCCGTTCGACACGATCGAGATCGCGTTACAACCAGCCCTGATGGAAAGGGTGGCGGCTGAGCTAGGTGGCAAGGCGCGCGCGTTGCCGCTCGACACACGTCATCTGCTTCGTGATCAGCGCATCCAACATCTCGCCCGTGCACTCGAGAGCGATCTCGGCGCAAACTCACCGAGTGGATCTTTGTTTGCCGACAGCATTGGCGCCGCTCTGGCGGTGAGGCTGCTCGGTCTTGAGAATTCCGATGTCGAGCGAACAAACCGGTTGTCAGATGCCCAGCTCAAGCGAGTGTTGGAGCATATCGAAGCTGGCTTGCAC
>NZ_RZPQ01000958.1:0-1868 GCF_003999135.1 Mesorhizobium sp. M7A.F.Ca.CA.004.06.1.1
GTCGGGCCGGGATGGGCGCAGCCCTTGGCGCAGCCGGAAATGTGCAGCGTGAAGTCGAGGATGTCGGCGTTTTCAGCGGCAATCGTCTCGGCGATCTCGCGCGTGGCAATGCGGCCGGAGGCGCAGGCCGGCGTGCCGGGGCAAGCGGCAATGCGCGTGCGCGGGTCGGTGGGGGCGGTGACGAAGCCGAGGGCGGTGGCGGTGTGTTGGAGGGGTTGGTTGGCTGCCGGTGGCTGACCGAGGAAGAGCAGGGCGCGGCCGGGGGCTAGGCGGATTTCGGTTGTGTTGAGGGAGAGGGCGTGTTGGGCGAGAGCGATTAGCTTGTCGGCCGGCATGCTGCCGTAGGGGAGGGCGATGCCGAGGGCGGTGGCGTGGCTTACATTGAAGAAGCCAATTGGCCGGCGAGAGTGCTCTACGGCGCCCCCCTCTGTCCTGCCGGACATCTCCCCCTCCAGGGGGGAGATTGCGCTTGGAGAGCCGCGTTCGCCAACTGTCGATGCTGCAAGAGGGGAGCCTGCGGTGAAGCTGCCAATCTCCCCCCTGGAGGGGGAGATGTCCGGCAGGACAGAGGGGGGCGCCGTAGAATGCCAGCCTGCGAGAGAAGCCAATTGTCTCTCCGACAGATCCCTTGCGTGGGCCTCACGGCCTTTTTCGGCAATCATTCTTAGAGCCGCGACGGCGATGTCGCGAGCCGCACCTTCATCAGCAAACGCTAGCGGCTTCGCATTCTGCCCGTCACCCGCGACAGACACCTGCCATTGGATTCTCGCACCACTGCGCGTTGCAGCAAGCCGAACATCGGCCGTCACCGAATCCAGCCCAAGTTGCCCACCGCCATCGACAATCACCGAAACCTTCGGCCCCAACCGTTGCGCAAGCCCAGCTTCTTCGATTGCAGCCCTGATCCGTTCAGCCAGTGGCCGGGGATCGGCAATCTCTTGCGGATCGATGCCAGCCAGCGGGCCGGTCTCGACTGGCACGCCGGTGCGCACCGCGATATCAAGCGCATCGACCTCCGCCGCCAGCAGCATCGCGCTGTCCGTCGTCAGCCCACGTATCTGCAGACTGCCGCGCGCGGTGACTTCCATGATGCCATTGCCATGCCGCAAGGCGGATTCGGCTAACCCGATCAAAAGCTTCGGCGACAATCCTCCAGAAGTCGGGCCTCCAGAAGTCGGACCTCCAGAAGACGGGCCTCCAGCAACCGGATTGAGCCGCACCAAAAGCCCGTCGCCGGTCTGCATCGGCGCCGACAAGGCCGGGCAGGCGCCGCGGCGTGAGAAGGCGTTCATGCCGCCACCCCAAGCGCTTCTGCTTCGGCAATCAGGGCGGTGAGATCGTCATCGACGGAGTTGCGCAGGGGATGCCAGAGGCCACGCCGGCGCGCCGACAGGAAGCGCTGGGCGATGACCTTGGCAGCGGCGGGGTTCTCGCGCAGGATGAAGGCGCGGACCATGGGATCGCCGAGATAGGCATCGTGCACTGCCTCGATCAGCGTGCCCGAAATGGCGTGCGTGGTTTCGGCGAAGCCGACCAGGCGGTCGACGGTTTCGGCAAATTCGGAGGCGCCACGCGGGCCGTGGCGCATCTGTCCCGATATGAAGCGAGGATTGACGGCACGGGCGCGCACCACCCGCGATACGGCCTCACTGAGCGAACGCGGCTTGGGCTTTTGCGGGTCCGTGGTGTCGAGCACGATGACGTCGGCATTCCTGCCGAGCGCCGCAAGGGCTGCGGAAAAGCCGCCGATGAAGGCGACGTCGGCGGAGCCTTCGAGGATGTCGCGGCCGGGGTCGTCGCCGGTGTGGACGAGAAGATCGGCCTCGGCGATGCGGGTTTCGAAGGCGCCGGGCACCGAGATGCCTTCG
>NZ_RZPQ01000959.1:0-1867 GCF_003999135.1 Mesorhizobium sp. M7A.F.Ca.CA.004.06.1.1
ATGCCGGTGCGCTCGAACAGATCTCGGGTTCCGACAAGCCGACGATCGCCGCGGACTGGGTCGCGGCCGCGACGATCGTCGGCTTGTCGGAACCCGAGATCTGTTCGAGCGCACCGGCATAGGCGGCTGCATCGGCCGTCGCCTGTAACCTCAGGCTGTTGTAGTACCAATAGGAGGTCTCGACGCCGAAGCCCGCAGCGCCGACAACGACCGGCAAGGTCAGAGCAAAAATGGTAGCGACGTTTGCGCCCGTGCTCCGGCGCATGGCGTCCATTACAAGCCGAACACGGGTGAAGCTACTCAAGGCCATGGTTTAAATTAGAAAGCACGCATAAATGAACGAATGGCTAAAAAGTTCGTTGCATTTTTGAGCAGTGGTCCATTGGCTTCAAAAAAGAAGTGTTTCGCTGGCTGACCAACGCGCAAGCGCGTCGATGTCTCAGAGTGGGCCGCCCCTCAAGGCCGGCGGGAAATTGCCGGATTCGCAGCCGAGACCGCGCGAACAACGACCGGGTCTCCGAAAAACACACCGGAGTAAACGTATTTACAAATTACTGTTCCATGTGTGGAGGATGGAGGTTCAGGATTTGCTTCAAGCGGAAAGAATTGGCATCGACTCCGCGACCGTATCAGCCAACATCTCTCGCTGCACGGCCAGGAAAAACCTGCGCACTTCATCGCTGGCTGCTGTTCTGTCCCTGCCGGAGCCGACCACAAGATCGAGCAACTCCGACGCCTTGGCTCTCCAGAACGAGGTGGCGGTCTCGCCATGCAGATTGCCGAGCTTGGCGGCAACCTCCCTGACCAAGAATACCTGACGGTCGATCGGGAATGCACGGACTTTTTCTGGGGACATCTTCCAAACCATGAGACTGACGCAACGAATCAACCATTGCCAACAAGCAAAGGCGTAGCCGGGAAGATGGAAACGGAAGCTTAACAGGGCGGACCTTGGTGCGGTGCTGTCGTCGGGACGAAACGCGCGCAACGGCGCGCTCACGACATTGCCGCGTGCGTTCAAATACGATCGCCGGTGTTTTAATCGGGCAACGAACAGGGCACAGCCCTCAGGCCTGGAGCGCCCTCGCCTCACCGCCGCGCTTGCGCGGCGTCATCATGTCCCTGGCCATCAGTCCACTGGCGCGGCAAAACGCCATGAACGCCCGGCAGGCATCCTCGGTCTTGACCACGTCCACCGTGGCGCCGAAGCAGGCGTTGAACGCTTTCTGATAGATCGGGCCCTGACGGCGCGCAGGCCAGTCCTGGAGAAAATCGAGCGCCTGTTCGACGCCATAGATTTCCTCGACTGGCAGACCGGGTCCAGGCGCTATGCGCACAGGCACCTCGAATTGCAGTCTATCCATTTCCTGTCTCCCGAACGGCATCGCCGAGGCAACGCCGTTCGTCGTCAAAAGTTGCTTTGACCGGCTTCTGGCCCAGAAATGTGTCGTCACTTGGGTCGCGGGCCGCCATGTCGCGCCAAACAAATCGCGCACCCGAGATCTGTCCTGGGGTGACATATGCTCACTGGTTCGCCGGATCCGTCTCCGCGTCGAAGGCCATGCGACTGGCGGTGATCAGTACAAATACCGTCGGCACGGCGAAGATGCCGCCGAGAACAAGGGCCGCCATCGCCGACAGGCCGAGCGTCTCGGCAACCGCCCAATAGACGGTTCCGATGCAGATGAGCGCCTGGACGCAGAGGAACGCGGCAGCCGAGGCCGCGCGCGACAGGGTTTTGAAGGTCTTGATGCGTTGTTGCATTGAAAAAATCCGGAAATGACGCGCCGCGCGACCGCTGCGCGGCCGACAGCCGCCGCACGATCACGACGCGAACAGGAATAGCGATGAGGTGGGGGTACGGCCC
>NZ_RZPQ01000095.1:0-12496 GCF_003999135.1 Mesorhizobium sp. M7A.F.Ca.CA.004.06.1.1
CTACTCCCCTACTCCCCTCTAGCCAATCTTGTTGGGGATCCTGGCCTCTATCCTGCTGAAGGCGAAGACCAGAATACCGGTGATCGTCATGTAAATCAGCGCCAGCAGCAGCAGGGGCTCATAGGTGAGGTAGGTGTCCTGCCGCACCTTGGACGAAACGGCGAAGATGTCGATGACACTGATCGTTGCCACCAGCGGCGTCGATTTCAACTGCAGCACGGTCTCGCCGGTCAGCGTCGGCAGCGCCCGGTAGATGGCCTGCGGCAGCCAGATCCGCCGGAATGCCTTCCAGCGGCTCATGCCGAAGGCACGCGCCGCCTCCAGTTGTCCCTTGGGCACACCGGCAAAGGCGCCACGCATCACCTCGCCCTCATAGCCGGCGAAAGACAGGGTCAACGCCAGCACGCCATAGGGCCAGGCTTGCCTGAGATATGGCCACATCCAGGATTCGCGGATCCACGGATATTGCGGGAACAGCGAACCCAGGCCGTAATAGAGCAGCCAGAGCTGGATCAGCAGCGGCGTGCCCCGGATCACCGTGCAGAACACCTTGGCAGGCGCGGCGAACCAGAATGAGCCGGCGGCTTGCGCCAGCCCGAGCGGCACGGCGAGCAGAAAGCCCAGCACGCAGGTGACGGCCAGGATCCACAGCGACCGCCAGATGCCGATCAAGCCCATTTCATAATATTGCGGCAGCCAGTCCCAGCGCATGAAAAAGGCAGCCGACAAAACAAGGCCCAGTGCGATCAGGATCAGCACGATGCGGTGCGGCTGCAGCCACAGCGATGTTCGCGCGACGACGTTGATGATGGCAGCCTCGTTGGCCATCAGCGCGCCTCCTTGAGCGAAGGCATGCCGCGCCGCGACCAGGTCTCGACCCGGCCGATGACGAGGTTGGAGAACAGCGACAAAAGCAGATAGAGCACGCCCGCCGCGAAAAAGAAGGTGAAATAGGCTTTGGTGACACCCGCCGCCTGCCGCGTCGCCAGCGCCAGTTCGTAGAAGCCGACGACCGCCAATAGCGCGGTATCCTTGGTGGCGATCAGCCAGAGATTGGCGAGGCCCGGTATGGCGAAGGGCAGCATTGACGGCAAGGTGATGCGCCGCAACAGCAGGCCCGGAGACATTCCATAGGCGCGGGCGGCCTCGATCTGGCCCTGCGGAATGGCCAGGATCGCGCCGCGTATCACCTCTGTCGAATAGGCGCCCTGGACGAAGCCGAGCACGGCGATGCCGGCGGCAAGGCCGCTCACGTCGACGCGCTGATAGCCCATGGCCGTCAGCGCCTGATTGATCAGGTCGGTTCCGGCGTAATAGAGCAGCAGGATCAGCACCAGTTCGGGCACAGCCCGCACGATGGTGGTGTAGACCGCCAGGAGATCGCGCACCACCGGCCCGCCATAAAGCTTGCCATAGGCGCCGCCGGTGCCGATCAGAAGGCCGAGGCACGTGGCGCCCAGCGCGATCTCGATGGAGTGCAGCAGCCCGACCAGAAGCGTCCCGCCCCAGCCTGGCGGGTAGGGCGAGAGAAGCTCGGTGATGCCGGCCGCGGAGGCCGAAAGAAGTGCGTCGATCAGCGTCGCCCCCGAAGTGCTGGCCAACCGCCGACGGCTGCGTCGGCGGCAAACATGCCTGGGAAAGATCGGGCAGGTGGGGCACGGCGCTGACGCCATACCCCACCGCTCATACGAGGATCGTCAGTTCGACTGCGCGCCGCCGCCGCCGTAAATGTCGAAATCGAAGTATTTCTTCGAGATCTCGTCATACTTCCCGTTGGCGCGGATCGCCTTGATGCCGGCGTTGATTTTGCCCTTCAGTTCGGTGTCTTCCTTGCGCACGCCGGCGCCGACGCCCGGTCCGAGCACTTCGTCATCGGGAGCGACCATGCCCTTCAGGTCGCAGCAGGCCTTGCCCTGGTCGGATTTCAGGAACTCGCCAAGCGCGATGGAATCGGCCTGAACCGCATCGAGGCGGCCGGCGGCAAGATCGTTGTTGGCTTCGTCCTGGGTCTGGTATTCCTTGATCTCGGAGGCTGTGCTGCCAAAATGTTTCTTGGCGTAGACAGCGTGCACCGTCGAAACCTGCACGCCGACGATCTTGCCCTTGAGGTCGTCCGGGGCGGAGCCGAATTTCTGGTCCTTCGGGCCGATGATCGCGGTCGGCGTGTTATAGTACTTGTCCGAGAAATCGATCGTCTTCGCGCGCTCGGCGGTGATCGACATCGAGGAGACGATGAGGTCGATCTTCTTGGTCGTCAGTGCCGGGATGATGCCGTCCCAGGCGACCGGGGTAATGACGCAATCGAGCTTCTCCTCGGCGCAGACGGCATCGATGAAGTCGATCTCCCAGCCAACCCACTTGCCCGAAGCATCGGGCGAGGTGAAGGGCGGATAAGGCTCGGCGGCGACGCCGATCTTGACGGGATCGGCCTTGGCCACGCCCATGGCTGCGACGCCGAGCAGCAGCGCTGCGGCAAATGTCTTCAGAACGGTCTTCATTTCATAACTCCCAGTTTGTTGTTGGTTCCCGGTTTTCTTCCGTCCCGGCCTGTTCTAGCCGATGTTGCGGATGAACTGCTTCAGCCTTTCGGATTTGGGCGCGCCGAAGATCTGCTCGGGCGGGCCTTCTTCCTCGACCAATCCATTGTAGAGATAGACGACATGCGTCGCGACCTCGCGGGCGAACTTCATCTCGTGGGTGACCAGCACCATGGTGCGGCCTTCGCGCGCCAGGTCGCCGATCACCTTCAGCACTTCACCGACCAGCTCGGGATCGAGTGCGGAGGTGGGCTCGTCGAACAGCATGACGCGCGGATTGATGGCCAGCGCACGGGCGATCGCCGCGCGCTGCTGCTGGCCGCCCGACAGATAGGCCGGATAGACGTCGCGCTTTTCGGCCAGACCGACACGGGCGAGCAGTTTCTCGGCCTCGCCGATCGCCACATCGCGCTTGACGCCAAGCACATGTACGGGAACTTCGATGACGTTTTCGATCAGCGTCATGTGGCTCCACAGGTTGAAGTTCTGGAACACCATGCCGAGCTTGGAGCGGATGCGCTCGATCTGCTTGCGGTCGGCCGGAATGGTGTGGCCGTGGCTGTCGGCCTTGAGCTTGATCTCCTCGCCATTGACGCGAATGATGCCGCTGGTCGGGTTTTCCAGGCAGTTGATGCAGCGCAGCAGGGTGGATTTGCCGGAGCCCGAGCCGCCGATGATGGCGATGACCTCGCCGTCGCGCGCCGACAGCGAGACGCCCTTCAGCACATGCAGCTCACCGAACTTCTTGTGCAGGTTTTCGACGTGGATGGCTTCGGCGGCGCCGTCATGCGCCTTGCCGGATTGGACTGTGGCAGCTTCCACCACGCTCACTGGGTGACCTCTACAGGGTCGGTGGCGGTTCGTCGAACGTCTATCCGGCTAATCAACATATACGCTGTACTGCCCCGCTCCAGACTTCAGCATGGACCCAACGGCGCGAGCCCGTCAATCCTGCTTATTACGGCACTTGCGAGCTTGTTGTGCAAGTGTATAAATAGCCTTCCATGAAATTTTCTCGATTTTTTTCAGCGAAAAAGGACTTCGATGAGCGCTTTCGGATCACAGTCCATGGCGGCGCCGCTGCGCCGCGTGCTGATGCGGTCGGCGGCCAACGCCATGCGCAATGCCGACAGGGCTGCTTGGCACTATGGCCCGGGTTTCAATCCGGCGAAAGCGGCATCGCAGCACGCGCTCCTTGCTGAACTGGTGGCGGCTTCCGGTGCCGAAATCGAATGGATCGAGGACACGGCGGATGGACTTTCGGATTCGGTGTTCACGCACGACCCGTCGCTGATGACCGATCGCGGCGCGCTGATCCTGTCCATGGGCAAGCCGTTGCGCGCCAGGGAGCCCTCGCTGCATGAGGAAACCTACCGAAGGCTGGGTATTCCAATCCTGGGCCGCGTCGAGGTTCCTGGCCAGGTCGAAGGCGGTGATTGTGTATGGCTCGATGCCCGCACGCTGGTGATCGGGCGCGGTGTCCGCTCCAACCAGGAAGGCATCCAGCAGGTTTCCAACCTGCTGACGCCGCTGGGCGTTTCCGTCTACGGCTTTGATCTGCCGCTGTGGCAAGGCGAAGAGGCGTGCCTGCATCTGATGTCGGTGATCAGCCCGCTGGCCGACGACCTCGCACTGGTCTATTCACCGCTTTTGCCGGCCCCGTTCTATCAGATGCTGAAGGCGCGCAACGTCCGGCTGGTCGAAGGCGACGCCGAAGAGTTCGCGGCTTCCAACGGCCTTAGCCTGAACGTGCTGCCGACCAGCCCACACAAGGTCATTGCCGTCGCAGGCTTTCCAAAGACCAAAGCCGCGATGGAAGCCGCCGGCTGCACGGTCGAAATCTTCGAGGCGGATGCGCTCTGCATCGCCTGCGAGGGCGGGCCGACATGCCTGACGCGACCGATCCTGCGCCAATGAATATGCCATCCCGCCGCAGGTTCCGTCGCGAGGGCGAGGAGCGGCGGCGGCAGGATCTGATCGAGGCCACTCTGGACAGCGTGGCGGAACATGGCCTGCAGGGCGCCACCTTGCGCACCATCGCATTGCGTGCCGGCGTCACCGCTGGGCTGATCCGGCACTATTTTCCCGGCAAGGAAGAATTGCTGCAGGAAGCCTATGCAGCGCTGATGGGCCGCATGACCGAGCAGGCGAAAGCGGCTTTGGTCATGGAGAATGCCTCGCCTCGCCAGCGCCTTGCGGCTTTCGTCACCGCCAACCTCAATGCGCCGATCATCGATGCGCGGGTGTTTTCGCTCTGGGCAACCTTCATCGGCCGCGCCAGAGCGGATCCGACCTTGGCCCACGCCCACCGCGAAGGCTACCTTGGTTTTCGCAATGAGGTGGAGGCGGTTGTGGCTGAGGTGCTCGCCGCCGAACGGCGCAATCCGGACGCAAGCCAATTGCGCCACCATGCCATCGCGATTAATGCGATCATCGACGGACTCTGGATCGAAGGCTGCCTGGCCGGCGAGATGTTCTCGGCCGGCGAATTGGCGGCGATCGGCATCAAGACTGTCGAGGCCGAACTAGGCCTCGCGCCGGACGGGGAGGAAAACCAATGACGACACTCGGCGAAGCCCTCATCTCGCTGCTTGAAGCGCATGGCGTCGACACGGTGTTCGGGATTCCGGGCGTCCACACGGTCGAGCTCTACCGCGGGCTGGCGCGCTCGAATATCCGCCACGTCACGCCGCGTCACGAACAGGGCGCCGGCTTCATGGCCGATGGCTATGCGCGCGCCAGCGGCAAGCCGGGCGTCGCCTTTGTCATCACCGGACCGGGGCTCACCAACACCATCACCGCCATGGGGCAGGCACGCGCCGATTCGGTACCGATGCTGGTCATATCAGGCGTCAACGCCACGCCGACGCTGGGCAAGGGGCTGGGCCATCTGCATGAATTGCCGGACCAGCGCGGCATGATGGAGAAGGTGGCGCTGTTTTCGCAGCGCGTTACCGAGGCCGGCGAATTGCCCGGTGCCCTGGCGCAGGCCTTTGCCCTGTTTTCATCGGCGCGGCCCGGCCCGGTGCATATCGAGATCCCGACCGACGTCATGGTCAAGTCGGCGGATGGCATCGCTGCCATGCTGAGCAATGTGACCCCACCCGCGCCGGAAGGTGCCGCAATTGCCAGCGCGGCCAAACTCATCGGTGCCGCGCGCCGCCCGCTGATCCTGGTCGGCGGCGGCGCCAAACGCGCCGAAGCGCCACTGCGGCGTCTGGCCGAGCGGCTGGGAGCGCCGGTCGTCCAGACCACCAATGCGCGCGGCCTGCTGCATGGTCATCCGCTTTGCGTGCCGGCCAGTCCCAGCCTGAAGGCGGTACGGGCGCTGATGGCCGACGCCGACCTGGTCATTGCCGCCGGCACCGAATTCGGCCCGACCGACTATGACGGCTACAGCGATGGCGGCTTTGTCCTGCCCGCCAATCTGATCCGCATCGATATCGGCGCCGACCAGCTTGCCCGCCGCCCGGCGACGGTTTCGATCCAGGCCGATTGCGCTGAGGCGCTCGAAGCGCTGCTTCTGGAAACGGGCCATGTCCGGGCAAGCGAGGGCGGTTCGTCGCGCGCCGCTGCTATACGAAAAACAGCCTTTGCCGAGCTCAATCCGACACTGCAGGCACAGGTGCGCGCCGTCGAGATGATCCGCGACACCTTGCCGGGCGCGCTCATCGTCGGCGATTCGACGCAGCCGATCTATGCCGCCAACCTCTATTACGACCACGACCGCCCAGGCGGCTGGTTCAATGCCGCCACCGGCTTCGGCGCGCTCGGCTATGGCCCGCCGGCGGCGATTGGCGCGGCCCTTGCGATACCCGATGCGCCGGTTGTCTGCCTGACCGGCGACGGCGGCTTCCAGTTCACGTTGCCGGAATTGGGCGCCGCACTCGACGCGCAGGCGCCGGTCATCTTCGTCGTCTGGAATAACAGAGGCTACCGCGAGATCGAAACCTCGATGCTCGATGTCGGTGTCGAGCCGGTCGGCGTATCGCCGGCGCCGCCGGATTTCTGCAAGCTGGCCGAGGCCTATGGCATCGGCGCCGAACGGCTTGCCGACATCGACGCTCTCGCGGACGCGTTGAAGCGCGCCCGGGCCACCGGACTGCCGCGCGTCATCGAAATCACGGTTGACTGAAGGACGGTGCTACGTATTTCCCGTCTCGCCGCCCTGAACCACGGCCGGCCGGTGGGCGGACGCATGCAAAGACGCGACAACTGCCATGTCGAGATGTCAATTGAGTGACGGGGCAAAAGGCGCGACGCTTCGCGTCGGCGGCACAGAAACGACCTAACGATAAAAAAATGACAGGAGCGTCCAAGATGACGGAAACACTTGAAGGCAAGCATATCGTCGTGACCGGTGGAACCGGTGCGCTCGGCGGTGCGGTTGTCGGCAAACTGCTGAGTGACGGCGCGATCTGCCATGTGCCCAACGCCCATGCCGCCGCACCAGCGCATTTTCCCTTCGCCGCGCATGACCGTGTCCAGTTGGTGCACAATGTCGATCTCTCGGACCCTGCCAAGGTCGAAGCGTTCTACAGTCAGGTTCCAGGCCTGTGGGGCTCAATCCACCTGGCCGGCGGCTTCACCGCCGCACCGGTGGAAAAGATCGAGTCGGCGTCCTTTGCCGAGATGATGGACACCAATGCACGCACCGCCTTCCTGTGCTGCCGCGCCGCGATCCGCTCAATGCTGTCGTCGGACACGGCGGGCCGCATCGTCAACGTCACGGCGCGCGCCGGGCTCGATCCGCGGCGCGGCGCTGGCATGGTCGCTTACGCCGCCAGCAAGGCGGCGGTTGCCGCGATGACGGTGGCGATGGCCGAAGAGCTGAAGCACAGGGGCATCCTGGTCAATGCCGTGGCGCCGTCGACACTCGATACGCCGGCAAACCGCGCCGACATGCCGGATGCCGATGTCACCAGATGGGGCAGCCTCGAAGCCGCCGCCGAGGCCATCGCCTACCTTGCCTCGCCGGCCAATCAGGCGATGAGCGGCACGCTGGTGCCGCTTTACGGCAGGGCGTAACCTTCCAACCCTTCACGTCGGTCAAGTCAAAGAAAAACCCCGCCGGATCGCTCCGGCGGGGTTTTTGTTGAGGCCGCGCGCGAGGCGCGGCAGACAGCCGAAGCTTAGCTGCCCTGCTTCTTCAGCGCGGCACCCAGGATGTCGCCCAGCGAAGCGCCGGAGTCGGTCGAGCCGTACTGAGCGACCGCTTCCTTCTCTTCGGCGATTTCCAGCGCCTTGATCGAGACCTGCAGCTTGCGGGTCTTCTTGTCGAAGGCGATGACGCGGGCATCGACCTTCTGGCCAACGGTGAAGCGCTCGGGGCGCTGCTCGTCGCGGTCACGGCTCAGATCGGAGCGCTTGATGAAGGTCTCGATGCCGCTGTCGACCAGCCGCACTTCCAGACCGCCATCCTTGACGCCGATGACTTCGCAGGTGACGACCGCGTTCTTGCGCAGTTCGCCTGAAGTCGCCGCTTCGCCGACCGTATCCTTGGCCAACTGCTTGATGCCGAGCGAGATACGCTCCTTGTCGATGTCGACATCGAGCACCTGCGCCTTGACCATGTCGCCGCGATTGTACTCTTCGATGACCTGCTCGCCCGGACGGGTCCAGTCGAGGTCGGAAAGGTGCACCATGCCGTCCACGTCGCCTTCGAGGCCGATGAACAGGCCGAACTCGGTCTTGTTCTTGACCTCGCCCTCGACCTGGCTGCCGACCGGATGGCTAGAGGCGAAAGCCTGCCACGGATTCTCGAGCGTCTGCTTGAGGCCGAGCGAGATGCGGCGCTTGGCCGGATCGACCTCGAGCACCACCACGTCGACTTCCTGGGTCGTCGACAGGATCTTGCCGGGATGCACGTTCTTCTTCGTCCACGACATTTCCGAAACGTGGATGAGACCCTCGATGCCCGGCTCCAGCTCGACGAACGCGCCGTAGTCGGTGATGTTGGTGACGGTACCCTTGATCTTCTTGCCGATCGGGAACTTGGTGCCGATCTCGGACCACGGATCACTCTCGAGCTGCTTCATGCCGAGCGAGATGCGGTGGGTTTCCTGGTTGATGCGGATGATCTGCACCTTGACCGTCTGACCGATGTTGAGGATTTCGGTCGGATGGTTGACGCGGCGCCATGCCATGTCGGTGACATGCAGCAGGCCGTCGATGCCGCCGAGGTCGACGAACGCACCATAGTCGGTGATGTTCTTGACGACGCCTTCGACAACCTGGCCTTCTTCGAGGTTCTGCACGATTTCCGAACGCTGTTCGGCGCGGCTCTCTTCGAGCACGGTACGGCGCGACACCACGATGTTGCCGCGGCGACGATCCATCTTGAGGATCTCGAAGGGCTGCGGGTTGTGCATCAGCGGGGAGACGTCGCGGATCGGGCGGATATCGACCTGGCTGCGCGGCAGGAAGGCCACGGCGCCGTCGAGGTCGACAGTGAAGCCGCCCTTGACCTGGTTGAAGATGACGCCTTCGACGCGCTCACCCTTGGTGAACTTCTCTTCGAGACGAACCCAGCTCTCTTCGCGGCGGGCCTTCTCGCGGGAAAGCATCGCTTCGCCAAGCGCGTTTTCGATGCGCTCGACATAGACTTCGACGGTGTCACCGACCTTGAGGGTGGTGTCCTTGCCCTTGACGCCGAATTCCTTCAGCGGCACGCGGCCTTCGACCTTGAGGCCGACGTCGATGATGGCCATGTCCTTTTCGATCGCGGTGATCGTACCCTTGACGACCTGACCTTCGCCGGAATGGCCTGTGGTAAATGATTCTTCGAGCAGGCTCGCGAAATCATCGCGAGTGGGATTTGCAGCTGACATTGTTTCTCCTGGAGTGCCCCGCATCTAGAAGCGGGACGGGCGCCGTAGGTTAGCGTTGCGTTGGCCTGCCGGCGTTCCGGGCTACAAAAACCCTGGGCCGCTTTTTAAGCGGCAATTCCGGCGCATGAAGAATGCTGGCAGGCTGGTTCGTGCCCGATATGGGTATTTTCTTCGCCTCCGACAACGGAAATACGAGGGAAAACCCGGATCAGGCCTTGTCTCTCTTGGCTAGCACGTCGTCTATGATCGCCATGGCTGCAAGAAACGCGGCTTCTATAGCCATTTCGCTGGTATCAAGCAAGTGCGCGTCGACCGCCGGCTTCAACGGTGAGTCCGCTCGACCCATGTCGCGCTCGTCGCGGCGCACGATATCGGCGAGGATCTCGGTGAAATCAGCGGTCCCGCCGATGCTCTCGATCTCGGCCAACCGGCGCTGTGCCCGCACCTCGGCGCTGGCCGTCACATAGAGTTTGATGTCGGCGTCGGGGCAGACGACGGTGCCGATGTCGCGGCCGTCGAGCACGGCCCCGGGCGGCGTCTTGGCGAAGTCGCGTTGTTTCTCGACGAGGATGCGCCGCACCGTCGGGTACACGGCGACCTTCGAGGCTGCCTCGCCGACCGCATGCGCTGACAGCACCGCCCGGTCGAGCTTTGCCAGGTCGACCTGACGGGCAGCGGTTTCCGCCGCCGAGACATTGTCGAGCGGCAGGCCCAGCCGCAGCAGCGCATGGGCGACGGCGCGATAAGTGAGGCCGGTGTCGAGCAGGTTGAGGTGGTAATGGTCGGACAGCCGTCGCGCCAGCGTGCCTTTGCCGGCACCGGCGGGGCCGTCGATGGCGACTATCGTCATAGTTTTCCCGATTTATCGAAGTTCATCGTCTTTCTTTCCGGAATTGTCCATGAATTCTCTAATATTATGTGAGCACATTTTTAAGAAGTAATAGCCAAATGAGGAAATCCGATACAGCTCAACAGAGCATACTATGGTGCTATCTCTCATTTCAAACGAAATATCCTTTTTTTTCAATTAGAGACAAATTCCTAAGTACGGCGATATCAACTTTTATACCTTCATTATAAACGTCTTGCATATAGTTTAACGCGCCAAATTCTTTGCTCGATACAGAGGCGCTCATGTAGAAGGAGCCGGGTCCGGGCAAAATGCATTGTGCAAAATAAAAAAATGACTCGTAAGGATCATCAATCGAAATGAGTCTACGAATAGCCCCCGCAAGAATTAACGTTCTACGGGGATGATGAATAATCGGCGCCTCTGATACGATCGAATTTACTCGATCTCTGTACTGCCGATCTTCCTGGTCGGTTTTGTATTCTTTCTCATCTGTCGCGTTCCCTATCCAGAATATTCTCTCCAAGAGGCCAGCCTGATTTGAAGAGAGCTCAGATAGTACGTTTACGAGATGGGGGGATATCCCGCTGCCTGTCGCTGCGCTGGCAATAAGCTCCGCCCATCTTTCCATCATTTCAGCATCATCAGGGCTCTCGAGAGAGGCTTTCTCGAGAGCGGGAATCAATACCTTGTTAGGAATTGGACTAAATTGGCCGCTTTCTATGTCTAGGCGCTTTCGGGCAATCTTGGCTATCTCGACTAGAACGTCCTCCCGTTGAAGCCGAATCTGATCTGCGCGCAAACCACGAGCCTCTGATATCGGTCGGATGATATCCGTCAAGGCATCTAGCAAGCGACCGGAAGATTGGGGCGGAATTTCCGCCTTTATCTCAGCTTTGGCTCCTATGCCAACGTCGATATTTATCCCTACCTTCTTACCAGACTCGCTCTCGCCCATTTTATCGCCCTCAAGCTCCAATCTCCGCGCCCAGCCCCGTCATCAGCCCCATGAATTCCGGAAAGCTGGTCGCGATCATCGCCTGATCGTCGATGGTCACCGGCTTTTCGGTCGCCAGCCCCATCACCAGAAAGCTCATTGCAATGCGGTGGTCGAGATGGGTCTGCACCGTCGTGTCCTGGCCGTTGGGATGGCCGCCAAGCCCCTTGCCGCCCGGTTTGCCGCGCACGGCAAGCGAAGCCTCGCCCTCGGTGCAGTCGACACCGTTGAGCTTCAGACCATTGGCGACGGCAGACAGCCGGTCGGACTCCTTCACCCGCAGCTCCTCCAGCCCCTGCATCAGCGTTTCGCCCTCGGCGAAGCTGGCGGCGACCGCGAGCACTGGGTACTCGTCGATCATCGACGGCGCCCGCTCGGGCGGCACGATGACGCCCTTCAGCTCGGAGTAACGCACGCGCAGATCGGCGACATCCTCGCCGCCGGCATTACGCGGGTTGAGGATGTCGATCTTGCCGCCCATGTCCTGCAGCGTCAAAAGCAGGCCGGTGCGGGTCGGGTTCATCAGCACGTTCTCGATTGTGATGTCCGAACCCGGCACGATCAGTGCGGCCACCAGCGGGAAGCCGGCCGAGGACGGGTCGCCCGGCACGGCGATGGTCTGGCCGGTCAGCTTGCCCTGGCCTTCGATGAAGATGTGGCGCACGCCGCGTTCGTCGGTCTCGACCGACAGATTGGCGCCAAACCCCTTCAGCATCTTTTCGGTGTGGTCGCGCGTCATGACGGGTTCAATGACTGTGGTGATACCGGGCGTGTTGAGGCCGGCGAGCAGCACTGCGGACTTCACCTGCGCCGAGGCCATCGGCACGCGATAGGTGATCGGCGCGGCATGCTTCGGTCCATGCAGTGTGATCGGCATGCGGTCGCCCGGTGTCGCCTTCAGCACCTGCACGCCCATCTGGCGCAAGGGTTCGAGCACGCGGCCCATCGGCCGGCCCGACAGCGAGGCATCGCCGATGAAGGTCGTCTCCATGTCATAAGTGCCGACAAGGCCCATGGTCAGCCGCGAGCCGGTGCCGGCATTGCCGAAATCGAGCGGGCCTTCCGGCTGCAGCAGCGCCCCATTGCCGGTGCCGCGGATCACCCACTCGTCGCCGTTCTTCTCGATATGCGCGCCCATTGCCTTCATGGCCGCACCCGTGCGCATCACGTCCTCGCCTTCGAGCAGGCCGGTGATGCGGGTCTCCCCGGAGGCGAGGCCGCCGAACATGAAGGAACGGTGCGAGATTGACTTGTCGCCCGGCACGCGCGCGATGCCGGAAAG